>NZ_JBSPFA010000006.1:0-114001 GCF_053848885.1 Amedibacillus sp. YH-ame10 | reverse complement strand
GCCTAGGGCTTCCTCCGGTATCTTCCTCACGGCTAGACCCTTGCCTTTAGCTAGTGGTTGGCAACTACAGACCTCCACAGTGGACTTTCACCACCTAGAAATATGCCATGCGTGGCACACATACAAAAGCAATCCTATTTATTTCCATAGGATTGCTTTATTTATGTTTTTTGAAAGGGTTTATTATAAAAAGCGGTATGTTGTTTTTGTTTCGAATAATTGATCTTTTCTCAAAATCGTCTCAGGATTTTCCTGTAAGTTAATCGCATCAGGTAGAAATGTTGTTTCTAAACAAACAGCACAATGTCCTTCGTATATATTACCACCTTTACCTAATTGACCTGGTTGATAGTTTGGAACGTAGAAATGAAAACCTGGTAAATCAGACTCAACTATCAATTGGTGTCCACTCAGTTGATCTAGTAATGCTACGGCCTTCTTATCATTGCTTCCAAAACGCATATAATGATCATAACCACCAATCATTTTAATTTGTTCATTTTGCATATTGTTGATATCTTGTCCTATCACTCTACCATTTCTAAAATCGAATGGTGTTCCTTCTACATCAGACAATTTCCCAGTAGCAAGACAATAACAATCACTCTCTCCATATAAAGAAGCTTCACTCTTTATAATTTGATGCTCGACAGATCCTTTTCCCGCTCCTTGTAACGCAAAATAGGAATGATTAGTAAAGTTAATAATTGTATCTGCATCACTGATTGCTTCATATTCAATTTCTAAATCATTCTCTATCAAACGCATGCTTACACGTAAATTCAACTTACCCGGAAATCCCTCTTCCATATCTTTACTTGTGTAATAAAAATGTATTGTCTCATCATCAATTTCAGCTTTAAACACACGAGTATGGAATCCTGTAGGTCCTCCATGTAAGGAATTCATATTATCATTCACATTCAAGTTATAGTCGTTACCATTTAATGAAAACTTTCCATTTCGAATACGATTTGCACATCTTCCAATCATAGCACCAAAGAAATTCTTGTCCTTTTGATATTCTTCCAATGTATCGTAACCTAATACTACATCTTCTTTGGTATCATTATAAATTACTGAAGTAATGATACACCCTAAATTCAACACACGAACAGTTAATTGTTCACTTTGGAGAGTATATTCATATACCTCCGTATTATCTTTATCAAATTGTCTACTCGTAATCATACATTCACCTCTTGTTCTGTCCATTATATGTAATAGGACCTTACCTTATTTATTGGAATTATAACTGTAGATATATTACATGAATACTCTATTCCTTCGAAGGACTACTCCCAATTCACATGGTTTTTGTAATCTGCAAAAATTAAATAGCTAGCTTCACAATCTTCTTCTACACTTGGTATGCGATCTTTTGCTTCATAAAAACGATTATCTACCATGTCATCATTAGTAGTAGATACCTCAAATAGCATAACATCTCCTGTACCAGGAACACCTTGCCATTGATGATATTGTCCTGGAAAAAGCGTCACGCTCTGCCCTGGTTTTAAAACAACTTTTCCACCAGCTTCCACCTTTATCGTTTTCGCATCTACACTAACAAGTACATCTGTATCATCAAAAGAACCATCTTCTTTTGAATTGTACATTGTGATTTCCAAATCTCCTCCACCTCGATTGATAATATCTTCTATCTTTTTAAAGTGAAAATGAAATGGTAGAAACTGCCCATCTCTTACAAAAAGCAATTTTTCACAATAAGGTTTTGGATAGGTCTTATGGTCATGAAAATTTCCATTGCGAAAGGTAAATATGGTTAAACCAATATGATCGAAGTCATTACTACCAAAATCCGTGATATCCCACCCCAACATATTATCTACAATTTCTTTTTCTTCTTCTGTTACATTCTTCCAATCCTCAATCCCATAGGTCGCAAAAGGAGGAAGTGGCATATTAAACTTTTTTGTTGCGTCTAGTGTATATTGTATAATTTCATTCATTTCTGATCTTTTCATATCGTTCTCCTCGTTCTAACTGCTTATATTTTATTCAACAGAGCATTGCTGTTGAAGAGTTTGAAATACTACCTTTAATGCTGGATACATTTCTTTGAAATTTTGATAACGTTTTTCATAAATCTCTGCACGTTGATCTGGTTCTATAACACCCTTGATTTTAATAAGCTTTTTACAAGCCTCTTCCACATCCTTAAAGCATCCACATCCTACAGCTGCTAAGATTGCTGCACCATACCCTGGCCCCTCTTCTACTACAAGCTCTTCAATTTGAATATTTAATACATTAGCAACGATTGTTTTCCAAAGTAAGCTCTTTGCCCCACCACCGCATATCTTAGAACCATCTATTTGAATGTTGAGTTTCTTAGCCACTTCAAATGAATCTCTTATCGCAAATGCAACTCCTTCAAAAACAGCTTGGGTCATTTCTTCTCTTGTTGTATCCATAGAAAGATTGATAAACGCACCACGTGCTGATGCATCATTATGAGGAGAACGTTCTCCCATTAAGTATGGTAAGAAGTATACATGATTGTTTCCATCTTCCTTAAAATTTTCTTGTTCTTTTTCAAAGTCAGTCGTTTTCAAAATATCTTCCATCCACCATTTATTACAAGATGCAGCTGAAAGCATACATCCCATCAAATGATAATATCCATTTGCATGTGCAAAAGAATGTAGAGCGTTATGCTCGTCCACTCTATATGAATTTGAAGAAATGAAGATAGTCCCGCTTGTTCCAAGGGATATGTTACAAGACCCCTCACCTATGGTCCCTGTCCCAATTGCTGCAGCAGCATTATCCCCAGCCCCTGCAATAACTTTTACGTCTTCACTAAGCCCAAGTTCCTTAGCAACAGCTGGAAGAATAGTTCCCGTAACTTCATAGCTTTCATAAATATCAGGGAGTTGTCCAATATGCAAATCACAAACATCCATCATTTCTTTTGACCAACATTTATGTTCTACATCGAAAAACAAAGTTCCACTTGCATCAGATACATCTGTACTGAATACGCCTGTAAAACGATACGCTATATAATCCTTTGGCAACATGATTTTTGAAATCCTTCTAAATAATTCTGGTTCGTGTTTTTTCATCCATAAAAGTTTCGGTGCAGTGAAGCCAGCAAAAGCAATATTACCACAGTATTTGGATAGTTTTTCTTTTCCAATCACTTCATTAAGATACTTGCTTTCCTCTTCACTGCGTCCATCATTCCAAAGGATTGCTGGACGAAGGATATTATCATCCTCGTCCAATGTTACTAATCCATGCATTTGTCCTCCAAAACTGATCCCATATACCTTTGTTTTATCGACTTTTTCTAAAATTTCTTTACATCCATCAATAACTGCATTCCACCAATCTTGTGGTTCCTGCTGTGACCAACCTGGTTGTGGAAAGTATAAAGGATACTCACGTGAAGTACTTGCTACAATGGCTCCTAATTCATCCATGCATACAAGTTTCACGCTTGATGTACCCAAATCAATACCAATATACAACATATTTATCGAAATGGATTTTCTGAAGGATATAGCATGCTAGCAGGTTGATTAAACGCAATTTCATCGGTATCTACACCAATATATTTAAACACTTCATAAAGTGCTTTTCCAAAATGACCAAATGCAACTGCACCATGATGAGGATAATTCTTTTCAATTAATACATGTCGATAGAATCTACCCATTTCAGGAATTGCAAATACACCAATAGAACCAAATGATCTGCTTGCTACAGGCAATACTTCTCCCTGTGCAATATAAGCACGTAATGTATTGTCAGCCGTACTTTGTAAACGATAGAATGTAATATCTCCTGGTACAATATCACCCTCTAGTGTTCCTTGTGTAACTTCAATTGGAAGTGCACGAGCCATAATCATTTGATAGTTAATGGAACAAGAAACTAGCTTGCTAGAGCAAGTGTTCCCACAATGAAATCCCATAAATGTATCACGATGTTGATATGCAAATTTATGCTCTATGCTTTCTTTAAACATATCCTCTGGTACAGAGTTATTAATATCCAACAATGTTACTGCATCTTGTGATACACAAGAGCCTATAAACTCACTCAATGCTCCATAGATATCAACTTCACAACTCACTGGAATACCACGTCCAGTAAGCCTAGAATTTATATAACAAGGCACGAATCCAAATTGCGTTTGAAAGGCCGGCCAGCATTTTCCAGCAATCGCTACATATTCACGATAACCTTTATGGTCTTCTATCCAATCTAATAATGTTACTTCATATTGTGCTAATTTAGGTAAGATGTTTTTCTTTGCACTGTTTACGCCTACTTCCTTTTCCATATCCGCGATAACTTCTGGAATGCGAGGGTCTCCTGCGTGTTTTTGGAAAGCTTCATACAAATCTAATTCAGAATTTTCTTCGATTTCAACGCCTAGATTATATAGTTGCTTAATAGGCGCATTGCATGCTAAGAAGTTTAAAGGACGAGGTCCGAAACTTATGATTTTTAATTTTGATAAACCTACAACTGCACGAGCAATCGGTAGAAAATCATGAATCATATTTGCACATTCCTTCGCACTACCCACTGGATACTCTGGAATGTATGCTCGCACATTGCGAAGTGCCAGATTATAGCTAGCATTCAACATACCACAATATGCATCTCCTCTACCTTCTTTTAAATTGTTCTGTGTTTCTTCTGCCGCAGCTACAAACATTTTTGGTCCATCAAAATGCTTTGCCAATAAAGTCTCAGAAATTTCTGGCCCGAAATTCCCTAAATATACACACAAAGCATTACAACCTGCCTGTTTTATATCTTCAAGTGCCTGTACCATGTGAATTTCACTTTCCACAATACATACTGGACACTCATATATTTCATGTTCGTTATACATCTCTTTATATGTTTTCACTAACGCTTCTCTACGTGTAATCGCTAATGATTCTGGAAAACAATCACGACTTACCGCAACGATTCCAATTTTTATTTCAGGCATATTTCCCATACCTAATATCCTCCTCTATAGTTTTTTAGTCCATCCACTCTCCACCAGACAATACAATGGATTGTCCAGTTAAATACGATGAACGATCAGACAACAAAAACAATGCCGCCTCTGTAATATCTTTCATATTAGATAAACGTCGCATTGGATTGCTACTTCTGAAATAATCCAGCACTTCATCTTCTCTAATATTTCTTTTTCTCGCATAACCTGCTGCAGTATCATTCCATATATCAGTATCCACTGCTCCAGGACAAATACAATTTAAACGGATTCCCTGATCCGCAAACTCTCTCGCAATCGATTGAGTTAAACCCTGTACACCAAATTTACTGGCACAGTACACACTCTGCCAAGCACTTGCTTTCTTTCCAGACAAGGAAGAAATGTTGATGATATTTCCTTCTCTTCGTTTCATCATTTCTTCAATGGCAACTTGACAACAAATAAACGTTCCTTTTAAATTTGTATCTATAACCGCATCATAATCTTTTATGCTCATTTCTAAAAAAGGCATAATTATCGATATACCTGCAGAATTCACCCATGCATTAATATATCCAAACTTTTCTACTACCTCTTTTGTCGCTTTACGAACTTGGTTCTCATCGCATACATCCACTTTATAGAAAATAGCTTCTCCACCAACACTGCGAATCTCTTCTAGTGTTTGTTTGGCCTTTACTTCATCTCTACCAAATATTGCGATGCGTGCTTTCTTTGCTGCAAACTCTTTTGCAATAGCAGCTCCAATCCCTCTTGTACCACCTGTTACAACACAACATATCTTGTTTAATTCCATAATGTTTCCTTTCCCTTCTCAAGATGAAGAAAGGATAGAATGTTTACTTTCTATCCTTTTCATCAATATGGAAGTACCTGGAATAGTAAGTGAACTACATATTCAATGTTTTGTAACTCCATTCTTTATTTCATGTTAATATAAATCAGATTTTCCTGAAGAGTTAAATAAACGCATTTTATGACGTACTACTTTTTTTGCCTCTTCCATAGGTGTTTTAAACATTTTGAATGGCTCTAAAATTTCTGGATTATCGTTCATAACTTTACGAAGGTCATTTGCGAATACCACTTTCATATCAGATGAGATATTGATTTTACCAATTCCATGTTTTGTAGCCTCATGAATTTCTTCATCTGGATTGGATGAACCACCATGTAACACTAAAGGAATATTTGTCTTTGCTTTAATTTCTTTCAATAATTCAATTTTCAATTCAGGCTTGAAGTTTTTTGGATAGATACCATGAGAAGTACCAATCGCGATTGCTAAAGAATCTACTCCTGTATCTTTGATAAATTGTGCTGCTTGTTCAGGAGTCGTGTAAATAACTTCTGATACAGAACCAGCTTCGAAGCTTCCTTCGATTGCTCCAATTGTTCCGATTTCTGCTTCTACAGAAACACCTGCGTCATGAGCAACTGCAACAACTTCTTTTGTAACAGCCACATTTTCATCATAAGGATAATGTGAACCATCAATCATAACAGAAGTAAATCCACATTTAATCGCACGAATTACTTGATGGATATCTGCTCCATGATCTAAGTGAATAACAACAGGTACTTTCGCATTTTTTGCCATTTCGCGACAGTATACAACGAAATCATCTCCCAAGAAATCTAATTCATCAGGATGGATTTCTAAGATAACTGGTGATTTCTCCTCTTCTGCTGTTTCTAATACAAGACGTAGGATTTCTCCACTTCCAATATTGAAAGCTCCGATAGAAAATTTATTCTCATAAGCGACTGCTAGCAATTCTTTCATTGTCATTAACATATTGTTATTCCTCCTCTAATAGAACACTGACACGATATCGTCCAGGTTCACTTGCGTGTGCAAATGCTTCATCAATTTTTGATAATGGATATGTACATTCCACTAAAGCTTGTGTATCAATCAAACCAAATTCTAATAATTGTGCTGCTAGATAGAAGTTATCGATATACGCTTCAAAGGCACCAATTAATTTCAATCTACGATAATGAATATCATTTCCATTCACTGTTAATTCAGGAGCAGGATATCCTGCAGAGAAGAACATAATTTCTCCGTCTTTTTCTTTCACAAGATCGAAGGCCTGTTCTGCAGCTGCTTTTGCACCAACACCAAGGATTACAGTATCAACACGATCCACACCGATGATACTTTCTATTTGTGGCTTAATATCTCCTTTAGAAGGATTGACGACATCAAATCCTAAAGATTTAGCCTTTGCAATTTTATTCTCCATCAATTCTGAAATAATGACCTTCGCTCCATGTAGACGAGCTACTTGAGCATTGATAACACCCATTGTACCAGCACCAATAATCAGCACTGTTTTTCCTAATCGATGTTCTACTCGTTCATGAGCACTTAATACTGTTGCAAGAGGTTCGATGAATCCAGCAGCAGATGGATCTAAGTTTTTGCCTGTTTTTACTAGAAATTTTGCTTTTCGAATGGCATGTGTTGCAAATCCAAAATCACCTTTGACGCCAGGTATTACTTGGAAGGTATTACGTTCCACACAAAGATCCGTACGTCCAATTTTGCAATACTTACAATCTCCACAATATGCATAACAATAGCTAACACGATCTCCAACTTTGAATTCTTTTACATCATCTGCAACAGCTTCAACGATACCACTGCTCTCGTGACCACCAGCCATAGGATACCCTTGATGCTCACGAAGTCCCAACCATTGTTGATAATCTGTTGTACAGATATTACATGCTTGTTGTTTAACGAGCACTTCTCCGCTTTCTAGTTCCCTTAATTGCATTTCTCTTACTTCTGCATGGTGTGCTTTTGTAAGCACACCATATTTTACTGTTTTATTCATTTCCCTAATTTCCTTTCTTAGATATATTTTAGAATAAACCTATGAATGAACCACCAATTGAAATAATCAAAATGATAATTGTGATGATAGCAAAGTTCTGATTCTTTCTATTCAACCACCAATAGATGCCAAATACAGCTACAAGTGGAAGTAACCCCGGAATAATGCTATCTAATACATTCTGTAACACGAATGGATCTGTCTGTGAACTGATGACAAATTTCACTGGCGTAGATAATTTTACATAAGAAGATGATAATGCTCCCATCATAAATAATCCGATTGTACTTGCGGCCATAATCAGTTCGTTGATTCTTCCTGATTTCAAGATAGAACGGATTGATTCTTTCCCTGCTTTGTAACCAAAGACAGATAATTTACATCCTACAATGATTTGAATAATAGGTAATAACAATAATACGAAGCATCCAATTGGACTACCACTTACAGATAATGTAGCAGCTAATCCAAAGATAATTGGTTTTAAAGTAGCCCAGTCAATAGAGTCTCCAATACCAGCCATAGGTCCCATTAAGCCAGTTTTCATACCAGTAATTGCATCGTCACTAATATCTTCACCATTTGCTCGTTGTTGTTCCATTGCAATTGTAATACCGTTAATTACACTTCCATATACTGCTTCTGTATTAAAGAATACAAGATGTCTTTGCAATGCTTCTGCTAAGTCGTCTTTATCTGGATATAATTTCTTTAAGATTGGAATCATCGCTGTACAGAACCCTAAAGATTGTAAACGTTCGTAGGAAATCCCCATTTCTGCAATGATATAATACGTTAACCATTCTCTGCGAACTTCCTTTTCAGTTATGACTACTTCATTTTTTACAATTTCACTCATATTAGACACCTCCATTTTCTTTTTTATTTCTAGATGTATAGTATGTAATCAATAAGACAGCGCAAATTCCGAATACTGCTGCCCCAAACACTGGAATCTTACCGAATTGAACCATAAAGTAACCAATGAAGAACCAAGGTAATAATTGTTTCTTACCAATAACGAAGATGGTAAGCGCAAATCCTAATGCTGGAAGGATTCCTCCGGCTACTGCGAAACCATTTGTCAACCAAGCTGGAATCATTGCCATAAATTCATTTACTGCGTCTGCACCATACATGATTGCTAAGAATGGTATAGGGAAACGCATGAAGAAACTTAATATTGTTGGATAAACAACTGCAGCAAGTTTAATTTTCTTTGTATCTCCTGCTTCTGCATATCGATCTGCCATATGTACAAATACAACATTGACTGTTTTACGCAACTGATCTACGAATACTCCCATAATTCCTACTGGAACTGCAATTGCGATTGCAAGTTCTGAACTTAAACCTGTTTGTACCGCAATTGGAATTGCAATTAAACCAGCTAAGCAGTCATCTGCAGGTAAATTAGAACCTGCTGCAACTAACCCAATATATAGCAACTGAATAGCAGCCCCAATTTTAATAGCTGCAGTGACATCTCCCAACATTAAACCGATAGGTAACGCGACGAATAAAGGCTGACGAATTGCATGTGTAATTGCATATCCAATATCTGTTTTCATAATCCACCAGTATAAACCGGCAAATATAGCTACTCCTGTCATTTTTCATTTCCTCCTATTTAAATTTGTCAAAACTTACTTTACTTTCTTCTGGTGTTACTTGGAAGTAGATGCTAATTCCTTGTTTTGTGATTTCTCTTAAATCATCCATTTCAGCATCACTTACCGTAATTCCAGTAACGATTTGTTTACGTCCTTTTCCTCCACCCAATCCACCGATTTGCACTTCTGGAAATTTAATTCCCTTTGTCATTAAATTCTTTAAAGTAGCAACCTTCTTTAACAATACAAGTATGTTCCCTGTTTCTAATGCTCCCTCTTCCATTTTTTGAATGAATTGATCCTCTGTATATACATGTACCTCTACTCCCGGAGGACTCGCCATCGTATATATATCAACCATGAAATCATCATTTACCAAGTCATCATCAATTATGATAATGTCAGTAGCACGAACGATGTTGTTCCACTTTGTAATTACTTGTCCATGAATCAAACGATAATCTAGTCTTACTAGTTTTACAGCGTTCATAAGAGATCTCCTTTCTTATCTTTTAGAAATTCTTTCATTTACATTAACAATACTGTCTTTACCAACTTGTGTTAGATATTCAACAACATGTTCCCAATTCTCGTTAGAGCGATACATTTCTGCTTCTAATAAAATTGGTAAATTCGTTCCTGTCAAAACGTGATATCCTCTTTTCGCAAATAATGCACTCACATTTGACGGTGTACCTCCAAAAAGATCTGTCAAAATCAGTGAACTTTTGGGAATGTCTTTTAATTCTTCAGCTACTACGCTAGCCAATTCTTCAGGTGATTCTTCTGGGAGTAATGAAATTGATCTCACATGTTTCATTTTTCCCATCAACATTTCCGCACTTTTCACCATTTCCTCTCCCATGTGTCCATGTGTGATCGTTACGATCCATGGTGTTCCACAGGATACATCCTGCATATAGTTCAACTCCTCTCTGCTGATTGTAATCTCTTTTAAAGATGTCTATGACATTTCTAACACCGTCGTGCTAGAGATCATCATAGCTGCTGTTGAATACAGCTGTAAATCAAAGTTACAAGGATCCAGATTCGGTCTACGTTTGTTCGTTTCCCGAACTAACTTATTACAATTCTAATTATAAGCAAATTTTAAGCGTTGTCAATAACTTTTTTGTAAACGATTACAATTTTTTTATTTTTCTGTTTTATGCACTATAATACATTGTAATTATCGCATTTTTGTAGCATTCTATAATTTTTGTGATATAATATAGAATATTGTGAAAGGCAAATAAAACTAGTTTGTTCGCGATTTGAACAAACATCACAAAGGGGGTATTTAATAAATGCCGATAAATAACACGTTAGTTCGACAGATGAATGAACATACGATACTTGAGTTAATTATCCAACATACAGAAATATCACGGGCAGATTTATCAAAGTTAAGTGGACTTACAAAATCTACAATTACAGAGATTACAAAAAGACTTTTAGAAAATGCTTTAATTGTAGAAACAAGGAGTGGTGATAGTTCTACGCTAGGTGGTCGTAAACCAATCTTTCTTAGGTTAAACCCCTATCACGCCGCAGTTATAAGTATTGATTTGGAATGTGAATCCTTATATGCAATTGCGACATTGTTAAATGGGACTATTATTAAGAGCTATAACAAATCTGTTACTATTTCAAAAGATAACGTACAAGAAGAAATACGAAAAGCAGTGGATACACTAACACAGCAAATTCCATTTACTGTAGAGGGTGTGTGCTCTATGACTATCGCAATTCATGGTATCGTAAGAACTGATCAAATTGTTTTTACACCAAACTATGATATCTTTGAAATCGATTTAATGAATTTAGTAGAAAATGAATATGATTTTCCAGTCTATTTTTCAAATGAAGCAAATCTTTCAGCCCTTGCGGAGTTCAGTCATTCTTTGAATTATGAACACAAAACATTAGCTAGTTTAAGTATTCATAAAGGCGTTGGTGCTGGTATCATATTTGATAATCAAATTTATGAAGGAACACATGGCTTTGGTGGTGAATTTGGACATAATATTCTATATCCTAATGGACTTCCCTGTTCTTGTGGAAATCGCGGGTGTATTGAAAAGTACTGTTCTGTAGATTCCTTGATTCATGAATATGAAATTGCTATTGATAAGCGTGGTCTTACCTTAAACGATCTTTCAAAAGCATATTATGCGAATGATAAACATGCGACCAAAGTTCTTACAAAGTATTGTGCAAATTTATCCATAGTTATTAACAACATTTATACATCCATTGATCCTGATGTAGTGATTTTAAATGGTCCTGTATTCTTTGAATTCCCTCATATCATACATATTATAAAAAGTAATCTATGTGAACGCATAGCGAACAGTATTGATATACAAATGTCAACATTAAAAGACCAATCGATTGTATTGGGTGGTGCAGTAAACAGCATTCTTAATTATTTGGATATCGCAAGCTTTCACCTATTATATTAAAAAGACAAAACCACATGGCTTTGTCTTTCTTTTTTTATTCTGTTCTAAGAGCTGTAACTGGATCTTTTTTCGATGCGATTTTAGAAGGTATAAATCCTCCAATCAAAGTCAATGTCATACTGATTAAAATCAAGACAACTCCATGCATTGGATTTAATTGTGCAACATTTGCTAACCCTGACATTTCTTCAATCACAATATTTGCAGGAATCGTTAACAATTGTGCAATCAAGATTCCTAATAGACCACTACACAATCCTACAATCAATGTTTCCGCATTAAACACTCGAGATATATCACGTTTTCTAGCACCCAAAGCACGTAATACACCAATTTCTTTAGTACGTTCTAATACAGATATATACGTAATAATACCAATCATAATACTAGATACAATCAAGGAAATTGCAGAGAATGCTACAAGAACAATCGTAATCGCGTTCATGATGTCCCCAGATAAAGAAGAAATCATTTCTGCCATGTCGGTATACAATACAGATTCATCTTTTGTTTTCCCTTCATTGTAATCATCTAAATAAGCTAAGATTTCATCTTTTGATGCAAAATCTTTAGGATAGATATACACAGCTGCTGGTACAGAATCTGCTCCTAAATAAGCCAATGTATTTTCTTTCGTATTGGTAGCCCCTTCTCCTGTTTCAAAAGGCTGCCCCGTTAACATATTATAATCTTTTTCTTCTTGCATTTTTACAATCTTAGAATCTTTATTCTTTTCAATTACCAGATTTGTTAATGCACTTGTATAACCGACACCACTTCCAGAAGTGATTAGTTCTTTATCTTCTTTTCCACGTAGGATTGCACTTACTTTTACAGTGATAGCATTCTCTTTCTTATACAACGATTCATAATCTTGATCAATGGTAAAGAATTGTCCTTTATCCACATAATAATCATCATTGGAAACAATCTTTAATTCTTTATTTAAGATATCTTCAAAACTGATGTTATCATCCACTTTAAAACCTAAAGAAGTTAATGTTTCTTCACTGATACGATTTTGAGAATCTACCATTAACACTAGACCTGGTTTTGTAGTATCTACTTTTCCTGCAAGTACATCATAATTTGCTAGGATGGTATTGTTATCTTCATTTCCATCTGGTAAAGACTGCCAAGCATGCATTCTATCTCTAGTATTTACAGTAGCATACGTTCCATCACTCTTCTGTGCCACGACATTAAAGCCTGTTGATTTCATATAAGAAATACCACCAACTAGTGTTTTATCAATCTTTTCCACATACTCAATATAATCCTTTGTAATATCGTTGGTATGTAACATCGCTGTTGACATATCTTCCATAGGAGTCACAACTTTTTTATCGGTATATTTAGGTAGATACTTTTCATTGTCTCCCATATGATATTGCATCATTGTTTCAGGGTCCATTTCCATAGATTGCTCAGAAACACTGATTGGCATTTGTGAGAGTGAATCTCGTTCAAATGTATCAATTTGCATTTGAAATCCATTTGATAATGACATGATCAACGCAATCCCAATAATCCCTATACTAGAGGCAAAAGCAGTTAATAAGGTTCTTCCCTTTTTTGTCTTAATATTATTAAAAGATAAACTTAAAGCAGTTATATAATTCATTGCTGTTTTCTTAATATGGATTTCATTCTCCACTTGTTTATCTTCAGTTAAGGGATTTGAATCGCTCATGATTTCCCCATCTTTTATCTCTACGATACGATTTGCATATTCTTTTGCTAAATCAGGATTATGCGTAACCATAATTACTAATTTTTCTGAAGCAATTTCTTTGATCAATTCCATAATAGAAACACTTGTTACAGAGTCCAATGCTCCTGTTGGTTCGTCCGCAAGAATAATTTCAGGATCATTTACTAATGCACGTGCTATTGCCACACGTTGCATTTGTCCTCCAGATAACTGGTTCGGTTTCTTATATGCTTGATCCTTTAGACCTACTCGATCCAAAGCTTCTAACGCTTTCTTTTTACGTTCTCCATGAGAATACCCACTTAACGTCATACTCATCTCTACGTTTGTTAAAACATTGATGTGTCCAATCAAATTATAGGATTGAAAAATAAACCCAACGCAATTGTTACGATAGGCATCCCAATCTTTATCCTTGTAATCCTTTGTTGATACATTATCGATAATTAGATTCCCACTTGTATAATGATCCAATCCACCAATAAGATTCAATAATGTAGTTTTTCCACATCCACTAGCACCAAGAATTGCGACAAATTCCTTCTTACGAAATTGAAGATTAATTCCTTTTAAAGCATCTACTTTTGTATTTCCTGCTATATATGTCTTCTTAATATCTACTAACTTCAACATGTTCTATTACCTCCATTGCTTTTTCAAACTATGCAAAAAAGTTATGCTCATCATACACCTGACCATAGGAAAAGTCTACCATTTACCCTAGTGATAACACGATTTAACATAATGTTAATATTTCCATATAGATTCTTATCATCCTATTTTAGTATAATAAAGATATAAGGATGGTACATATATGATAGGTATATATTTTAGTGGAACGGGTAATTCAAAATATTGTTTAGATAATTTTTTAAAAGTTTGTAATCCACAGTCCAATGCATACGCAATAGAAGAACCACAGTGTATAAACGAAATACAAAAGCATGAGGAAATAGTGTTTGCTTATCCTGTGCAATATAGTAATATACCAAAGATTGTAAAAGACTTCATTGTTGCGCATAAAGAACTTTGGAGTGGTAAAACAGTTTTTGTTATTGCGACTATGGGATTGTTCAGTGGAGATGGTGCAGGTATTTTGGCACGTCTTTTAAAATCCTATGGCGCGAATATTTCAGGGGGACTACATGTGTTGATGCCAGATAGCATCAGTGATGAAAAGGTATTAAAGCATTCCTATGCGAAAAACAAAGAACGTATTGCACAAGCACTTGTAAAGGTTGAAAAGGCTGCGCTACTATATAAAGAAGGAACCCCTACAAGAGAAGGATTACATATAGGTTCACATATAGCAGGACTATTGGGCCAACGTTTATACTTCTATCATAAAACAAAACATTATCGTTCAAATTTGAAAATAGATATAGAGTACTGTACAGGTTGTGGTACTTGCGTAAAGCTATGTCCAATGAAGAACCTCTCCTTATCACAGCATAAAGCACTTGCTAGTTCTTCATGTACCATGTGTTATCGTTGCATTAGTCAATGTCCCAATAAGGCAATCACATTACTAGGAAAGCGTGTAATTGAACAGTATCATATAAAGCATTACGTTGAAGAAAAGTGTTGACAATTTCCAAATATTTCTATATCATATAATCAATACAAAAATACTAGGAAAAGAAGAGTAAAAGAAAGAACGCTTTACGAGAGAGTCCATGTTGGTGAAATTGGATAAAGTTACTACCTCTTTGAACATGATCTTGGAGTAGCTTATGTGAGCCATTGGTTAGCATATGTCGTGATCGCACGTTACAGCGATAGAGTATGATTGTACTCGAAGAGGTTTATATCGTAAGATATAGATGAACCAAGGTGGTAACACGTAAGCTCAAGCTTTCGTCCTTATGGATGGAAGCTTTTTTTGTAAGAAAGAGAGGATTCGTATATGGGATATCATATTCGCAGTTTGTTAGATTATAGTATCGCACGGTGTATTGATCGAATGTGTATGTACCATAACGTAACATACAAACAAGATTTTATAGAAAAAGAAAGATGAGGAAAATCCAATGACAAAAGCAAATAAAAACTACAAATTTGAAACACTACAACTACATGTGGGACAAGAACAACCAGATCCAGCTACAGGAGCACGTGCTGTCCCTATTTATCAAACTGCTTCTTATGTATTTGACAATTGTGAACAAGCTGCACAACGCTTTGCGTTAAATGATGCGGGAAATATTTATGGGCGTTTAACAAATTCAACACAGGATGTATTTGAAAAACGTATTGCGGCTTTAGAAGGTGGTGCAGCTGCATTAGGAGTCGCTTCTGGTGCTGCGGCTATTACGTATACGTTTATGACACTAGCACACCAGGGGGATCATATCGTTTCTGCGAAAACAATTTATGGTGGTACGTATAATTTATTAGCTCATACCTTAAAAGATTTTGGTATTGAAACTACCTTTGTAGATCCAAATGTAGAAGGTTCCTTCGCACAAGCTATACAAGAAAATACCAAAGCAATCTTTCTTGAAACAATAGGAAATCCAAATGCAACTCTTATCGATATTGATGAAGTTGCTCGTATTGCACATGAAAACAACATTCCATTAATTGTCGATAACACATTTGCGACACCTTATCTATATCGTCCTATTGAACATGGTGCAGACATTGTCGTTCATTCTGCCACAAAATTTATTGGAGGTCATGGAACTGCATTAGGTGGTGTTATCATTGATAGTGGTAAATTCGATTGGAATGCGAGTGGTAAATTTGAAAAGCTTACGAAAGCAGACCCTAGCTATCATGGCGTACGTTTTGCTAGTGATTGTGCACCACTCGGTTTTATATTGAAAGCACGCGCTATCTTATTACGCGATACTGGGGCTTCCATAGCTCCTCTCCATGCATTTTTATTCCTTCAAGGATTAGAAACATTATCTTTACGAGTAGAGCGTCATGTGGAAAATGCATTAAAGGTAGTTGCATTCTTAGAGGCACATCCTCATGTGGAAAGTGTCAACCATCCATCTCTAAAACAACATCCACATCATGCTTTATATGAAACTCACTTCCCAAATGGTGGAGCTTCTATCTTTACCTTCAATATTAAAGGTGGTGCGAAAGAAGCACAAGCTTTCATTGATAAATTAGAAGTGTTCTCACTACTTGCGAATGTTGCGGATGTAAAATCCCTTGTGATTCATCCAGCAAGCACTACCCATGCACAATTAAACGAAGTGGAGCTACAAGAGCAAAACATACAACCAAATACTATACGTTTATCTATCGGTACAGAGCATATTGATGATATTCTAGAAGATTTAGCACAAGCATTAGCATAGAAATAAAGTCTCATTTCACAATTTAGAAATGAGACTTTTCTTATGCCATAATCTTTCTTTTAAACAAGCGAATGGATAGTATATAAAAGAATATCCCCAATACAATACACCAAACAATCGCCACTATAACCGTTTGTACATCCAATGCAGTCCCTAAGGATAAAGAGCGTATAGTATCGATGATAGGAGTCATTGGTTGATGTTCAGCAAATATACGTAATAGTTTAGGCATTGTATCCACTGGTACAAATCCTGAACTTATATACGGCAATACAATTGCAAATACAGCAAAGGCTCCTGCTCCTTCTGCACTTTTCGCTAAGATGCCAAAATAGATCGACAACCAAGAAATCATCACGATATACAATAATAGAACTACGAAGATCAATGCCCATCCCATAATATCTGCACTTGGACGAAATCCAACAACGAATGCGACAATGATAACCAATATTGTACTCATGGTACTACGTAAGATTGATTCTATTGCATGTCCCATTAATATGGAGGATTTACAAATAGGCATCGTACAGAAGCGATCCACAATTCCTTTATGCACATCATTGCTTACACTAATAGAAGTATTAGAAACGCCTTGTCCAATACACTGTATCAAGATACCTGGTACAATGTAGTTCACATAAGATCCATTCCCTACGTCCATTGCACCTCCAAACACATAAGAAAACAACAACATCATCAAAACTGGAATTAATACACTTGTTACGATAGTATCTGTGTTGCGAAATGAAATCCGTAAACATCGTATTGTCATTGTCTTTGTATCTTTATATAACTTTATCGCATTCTCCATATTAAGAAGCCTCTCTTTCATTAATGAGTGTTAAAAACACATCTTCCAAAGATGGTTTTTTCTGGATGAACTCTTGTATCACGATTCTATTTGCATCCATGATATTTAAAATCTTAGATAAATGTGAAATGGAGCCATCGCTAATAATCGTCATAGAAAGTTCATCATGATTACATGTACATGGGAAGTCCTCTAGTAAAGACATGCTTAGATCTAAATCTTGTACACTATGAAATCTAAATTCTATAACGCCCTGTGGAAGTAATTGTTTTAATTCATCTGGTGTTCCCTGCACTATAATACGGCCATCATGTAAAATCGCAATTCGATCTGCTAATAGTTCTGCTTCTTCTAAATATTGGGTGGTAAGGAAAATGGTTACTCCATTCGCATTTAACTCTCGAATGATTTCCCACATCGCATGGCGACTTTGTGGGTCAAGACCTGTTGTTGGTTCATCTAAGAAAATAATAGAGGGCTCGTTAATTAAACTCATTGCGATATCTAGTTTTCTTCTCATACCTCCAGAATAAGTAGCTACTAGACGATCTTTTGCTTTCACTAAATCAAAATACCTCAGTAGTTCATTTGCCCTATCCTTAGGATCTTTTATATGGTGTAATCGACCCATAATTATTAGATTCTCCATGCCCGTTAGAGATTCATCTACTGCCGCATACTGCCCTGTTAAACTAATCATGGAATGAATTTTATTAGGATGATGAAGAACATCTATTCCTTGCATGAATACACTCCCTGCATCTGCCTTTAAAAGTGTCGTTAATATCTTAATCGTCGTTGTCTTTCCTGCGCCATTAGAGCCTAACAAGGAGTAAATCATTCCTTTTTCAACTTCTATATTTACATCTTTGAGTACTTTAATATCTTTAAATGCTTTCTTTAAACCCTTTACAACAATTGCTTTGTTATTCATATGTTCTCCTTTCATACATTCAGTATGTATGTATATTTCTAAAAAAATAAAATTGCATCGCAATCTTATTCTTTATATATCTGCTCAACCATGTCTTTCATACGCGATAAAAGCTCATCGTCAAAAACAGGCGCTCCTAAGTGTTCCATTAGTTCTTTCACAAAATAGAATTTATTGAGAAACTCTTCTTGTGTACATGGATAAAGGAATGGCACAAACCACATGTTTGTAATAAACGTAAATAGTTCTGAGAGTTGTTTTGCATATGGACTCTTTTGAATAGAACCATCTTCCATACCTTCCCTAAAAAGTTCTTCAAACCATGGAGTAATCATCGTTTGATTTGTTTCTATAAAATTCGCTAGTATTTTAGGATTCTTTGCTATCGATTCCCCCATTAGGTTCACCTTGCTAAGATCTGAATTACTGTCTTGTAAGCTCAGTATTTTCTTAATCTTCTCAAGTCCGTTTAAATTCTTTTCTTTCTTCACAAGTTCAAATGGATTGTTTTCAAAAAACAGCTTATCACTAAGTGCATCCCAGACTTCTTCTTTGGATTTAAAATGATGATAAAAGGCTCCACGTGTTAACCCACCAAGTTGATCCACGATATCTAAAATAGATGTCTGTTCGTATCCTTTTTCCAAAAACAGTTTTAAAGAAGCATCTAGAATTCTTTGTACGGTTTCTTCTGGATATTTATTACGTGGCATACAACGCCTCCCATTACATACACTGTGTATGTAAATATAATATAACATGTGAATATAGTGTTGTCAATATAGAAAACCTGCATCAGACGACGCAGGTAGTATTATTTTTTATAGAATACGATGGATTCATAAGGGTTTAATATCATCGTACTTTGATATTCACGTTTTGGATAGTTGCTTAATAGACACGTATAGTTTCCTTCCGTTAGTTCTATCGTCGTATTTGTTCCATAGAAATTATTCACAACGATAAGTTCTTCATCTTTCCATATACGTTTATAAGCAAATACTTGCTCATGTTCTTCTAATAGTGGTTCAAAGCTTCCTTGTGAAATAATATCGTATTGTTTCCGTAATTGAATAAGCTTACGATAATGTTGTAGCACAGAATCCTCATCATTCTTGCTATTTTCCACATTGATGTCTTGATAATTATGAATAATTGAAATCCATGGTTCTTGTTGACTGAAACCAGCATTCCTACTCGCATTCCACTGCATAGGGGTACGGCTATTATCACGAGAACGCTCTTGAAGAATATGGTATATATCGTCTTCTTTCATACCTTCTTGTTTCAAAATACCGTAATAGTTAATAGATTCCACATCTTTATACTGTTTGATATCAGTAAAATATGCATTGCTCATTCCAATTTCTTCTCCTTGATAAATATAAGGAGTTCCTCTTAAACAATGAATGGTAGTCGCTAACATCTTAGCGGACTCTTTTGGATAGTTCTTATCATCTCCAAAACGAGACAGTGCTCTAGGTTGATCATGATTGCACCAGAATAATGCATTCCATGCTTGTTCCTTTTGCATTTCTAATTGCCATGTTTGGAACAAATCTTTTAATTCCTTAAAGTCAAAGGGTTTCAAAGCCCATTTTTGTTTATCTTTGTAATCCACTTTTAGATGATGAAAGTTAAACACCATGGAAAGTTCATGCGCTTTTTTTCCTGCGTATTTCACACAGTTTTCTAATGAAGTAGAAGACATTTCTCCTACCGTTATAATACGTTCATCTTTTCCAAAAGTTCGCTCATTGATTTCTTTTAAATATTCATGAACATGTGTTCCATCAGTATAAAAACGTCTTCCATCACCTTCATAATCATCTTGTAATACATCTGGTTTACTTATCAAATTGATAACATCAAAACGAAATCCATAGACCCCTTTTTCTGTCCAAAACTTTAAAATCTCACAAAGTTCATTACGTACTTCTGGATTATCCCAGTTTAAATCTGCTTGTGTTTTATCAAATAAATGAAGATAGTATTCATCGAAATCTTTCACATATTCCCAAGCATTTCCACCAAACTTACTTACCCAATTGGTTGGCGCATCTCCATTTTCTTTCCCTTTTCGAAAGATATAGTAATCTTTATATTTTTTTTCACCACGCATCGCTTTTTGAAACCAAACATGCTTTGTAGAAGTATGATTGAATACCATATCTAACATGATATCGATATGATGCTTCTTAGCTTCTTTGATTAGATTTTCAAATATTTCCATTGTCCCAAAGCGAGGATCAATGGCACGATAATCAGCCACATCATAGCCATTATCATTTTGTGGAGATACAAAGAAGGGAGTCATCCATATATAATCAACACCAAGATATTCCAAGTAATCTAGCTTTTCTATGATGCCTTGTAAATCTCCTAATCCATCTCCATCACTATCATAAAAGGATTTTGGATATATTTGATATACTACTTTATTTTCAAAGTTCATAATTTCTCTCCTACCCTTATATATTAAGGATTCCCGTTTCCTTTGCACGTACCTTTTGATTTGCCTTTTGTACTTCTACTTTTTCCCCGCTTGTAAATATCACAGGTGAAACAAGGGATTTTCCTTTTTCTTTGATAAACGTTATATCTACCTTTGCGATACAATCGCCTTGTCGTACACGATCACCTACTTGTACATAAGATTCAAAACCTTTGCCTTCTAATTCCACGGTATCCATTCCAATATGAAGTAAGATTTCTTTCCCATCATTTGTACGTAATCCATACGCATGTTTACTAGGAAAACAAAGGATAATTTCACCACTCATTGGTGCAACTATGTCTCCTTCTTCTAGTTCTATCGCAAATCCATCTCCCATTGCTCGTGAAGAAAATGCTTTATCTTCAACTTGATCTAATGTTAACAGTGTTCCACTCATTGGAGATATTAGTTCTTCATGTATTGCGTTTATTTCATCTGCATCTACAAGTTCAATTCCTGTAAGTTCTTCTTGTGATAATTTTTTCTTTCCAATCACATACGTAATAAGGAAAGGAATTACAATCGCTATACACATTGCTATCGCAAACATAAGCATATATTGCGTCTTGATAGAAAGTATTCCTGGAATTCCACCAACACCGATTGTTTCAGCCATAACACCCATACCAACGGAGAAGGTTGCCGCACATGCAGAACCAATCATACCTGCTATAAATGGAAACATATATTTTAAGTTTACCCCAAACATGGCTGGTTCTGTTACTCCTAGATAACAGGAAATACATGCCGGAATTGATATTTGTTGCGCTTTTTCATTTTTACGTTGTAATACGATCATTGCCAGAACCGCAGAACCTTGCGCAATATTGGATAATGCAATCATTGGCCATAAGATAGTTCCATTGAATTCACTCACCAACTGTAAATCGATTGCATTACTCATATGGTGAAGCCCAGTGATAACAAGTGGTGCATATAAGAAACCAAACAATGTCGCAAATAACCAACCAAATGCAGAAGTTAAGCCACCATAAACAACACTTGAAATTGCATTTCCTATTGTCCATCCAATAGGACCTACAATGGTATGTGCAATTAAAACTGCAGGAATCAGTGAACAAAATGGCACAACAATCATGGATATATAATCTGGGGATATTCTTCTGAAGAATTTTTCAAGATATACAAGTACAAAACCAGCCATCATTGCAGGGATTACTTGTGCTTGATATCCAATCATTTGTACACTCGCAAACCCAAAGTTCCATACAGGTATATCTGCAGTTGCTGTAGTTGCTACATAGTATGCATTTAATAATTGTGGAGACACCAACGTAATTCCAAGTATGATTCCAAGGATTTGTGTGGTACCCATTTTCTTAGTAATGGACCAAACAATCCCTACTGGTAAGAACTGGAATACAGCTTCTCCAATCAACCATAAGAAGGAGTCAACACCTGCCCAAAATTGTGATATCTCAACTAAAGTCTTTGACCCATCTTCAAACATTTTGATAGAATCAATAATATTTCGAAAGCCTAATATCAAACCTCCACAAATAAGAGCAGGAATCAATGGTGCGAAGATTTCGCCAAGGTTCCCCATAATTCTTTGCAAACGTGTTTGATTCGTTTTCGCTGCTTTCTTGATATCTTCTTTACTTACTCCAGACAAACCGCTTACCAGCATAAATTCATTGTAGAATTCTTGCACATCATTTCCTATAATAACTTGAAACTGTCCTGATTGCGTAAAGGTTCCCTTTGCAGACTTTAAAGATTCGATTTTCTTAACATCTGCTTTTGCTTCATCTACCAAAACAAATCGAACACGTGTGACACAGTGAGAAACTGCGTTAATGTTTTCTTTTCCACCAACGTATGTGAGTAATTCTTTTGCGTCATTTGTATATTTGCTCATATGACATCCTCCTAATTCATCTTGTACGTACAAGTTCTTTATGCCCTAATCATAAACCTGTACGTACATGTTGTCAACACTTATTTTATATGAATTTAAAAAAGGTATGAAATTGTAGTCTCACACCTTTGTTCTATATCACTCTTTACTCTTTAACTCTTTTAAGGTTTCACACAAAAACAATTCATCAATGATATGTTCTAGTTGTTCTTGTGTCATGGTTGAAAGCCATTCAGTTTCATCACTCCCAAACTTTTGTCTTATAAATTTTGAGATTATATGGAGACGTTCTTCCTCTTTGCCTTTACGAGAACCTATTTCAATTCCTTTTTCAATTCCCTTTTTCATACCCTGCTCTAGAGCTATTTGAGTTCTTTCTTCTAATTGGTTCTCCGCTCTCATTTCTCCCATTTCAATTGCCATTGCAATGGACCAAAGATCTTCATCATCCTGCATGTGTTGATATTTTTCCATGATTGCTCTCACCAACCTTTCCTCTGACTTCAGTATATCACGATTTCTATTATTTTTAAACAGATAGCAAAGCTGTTCAAATCCACTCATATGTAAGGCTCCCTTTTCTTTCGCGATACGATTGATTACTGGCAAATGAATGAAAATACTTTTTATGAGGGAATCTCCACCCATAGGATATCCACCTTTATTCATTAACTCATATTCATTAATTAAATCTTCATTACACGGGGCTATTGCATCTACAAATACGATTTGATATACATGTTTTAACTTTTTGTAATTATCCCCTTTCCTCAACTGGTTTGATAACATCCTAGTCAAATACAATTGAAATCGTTTATTATCTATCGATCCAATATAAGTTGTCTGCATTTCAATATCATATTCGTTATCTTGTTCATCCTTAACATGAACATCTAAAACAACTCCTTTTTTACCAATAATCTTCGCATCCAAAATAGGATTTGAAACTTTGCTTTCTTTGGGATGAATGCCTGTGAGTTCTTCGATGATAGAATGTCGAATGAATATTGAAGTCTCATCATCTGCGCTTAACGCATACTTAAAAAATACATCATTACAAAAATTTACTTCTTTGCTTCTTGTGATCATCATTATGATTCCTCCTTGGAAAGGGTATACCCCTTCCATAGGTATATACGAAATAAATTTCAAAAATCCTAAAATTTTTATGTATTTACATAATTAATTTAAAAATGCAGTCCGTAGACTACATTTACTAACTATCTCTTCTTGCGAAATCGATAAATTGAAACTTATCTGGTCTATGTCTAGATTCCGTATATTGAAATAACGTAGCATCTTCCAAATAGGTAAATGATTTTACTGATACAACCATTTCATACTGTTTCATATCCAATAACTCTTTATCTTTTTGTGTTGCATTCTGTACTGTAATTTCTTTTTTCGCAAAACTAATCTTCAAACCAAGGGTGTGCTCTATGTAATCGTAAAGTGAATCTTGTGCTATTTCTTTTGTTAATCCTGGGATAATTTGAGCATTTAAATGGTCAATATCACGAATGATGCGTTCACCATCAAATTTACGAATACGCTCAATCTTCCAAACTTTACCTTCTTCCATCATGAGTTCCCATTTCAAATCTTTATCTGCATCTACACTCTCAAACACAGATACAATGGTTTCAATAACTCCCCCCATACTTTGAGCAAGTTCTTTAAAACTAGTCACTCCAGACACTGGAAAACTAAAACGACTATTATCCAACACAACAGAGCCTTTCCCTTTTGCCTTAGAGATATAACCGTTTTGCGCCAAAAGGTTCAATGCTTTACGTATGGTATCACGTGATGCGTCGTGAATCTTCATCAATTCATTTTCACTTGGTAATAAATCCCCAGCTTTTACTTTCTGTTCTTCTATCATGGTTAAAAGTTTTCCATATATAGTATGATATTTACTCTCCATGTTTCTTTCCTCCTATATCATCTTTCCATTGATTTGCAAAGTACTTTAAACTGTGATCTGCTTGTGGAAATACTCCTAGCTTATCTAAAAATGCATGATTTACACCCGCATAACAAACCAACTCTATATCGTGTTTCTCTTTGAATTTTTGATAAAACTTTTCTTGGGATACACGTAGATAATCAAATTCTGCAACGCATAAACGAATGGGAGGCAATCCCTTTAGTGTTTCAAGCAATATGGGAGAAGCAAGTGTATTTGTGCTATCACTTCCTTGTAAGTAACATACTTGAAACATCTTCTCGCAATCTTTTAATGATGTAACGCAAGCATCAATATAAGGGTTACTCTTTTTTCCATAATAAGCAAACTCCCATGTATATTCTTTCTCTATGCGTTGATCTACGACCGGATAATACAGCATTAGAAATGATAGAATTGATGATTGTGCAGCATCCAACTGAGCAACTCCCAGTGCAATATTTGCCCCTGCACTATCCCCAGCTAACGCGATATGATTTTTATCTATGTTATATTGCTCAGCGTGTTCATAAAGATAGCGAGTTACTTCAAAACATTGATGAATTGCGTAAGGAAATGGATATTCTGGAGCCAACCCATAATCGAGGGATATTACACATGAGGAACTTAACTCTGCCAACCTTTTACATGGATGTTCTACAGCATCTAAACTTCCCGCACAAAACCCTCCGCCATGTAAATAACAAATACAAGGGAGTGCACCTTTTGCTCCTTTTGAACGATATATTCGAACATTCATTTCTAAAATCTGAATACTTTCAACATTCACATCCTTTGAGATATCTATATTGGGATATCCATTATTCACTCTTTGCGCACCAATATCATACCCCTGAACGTATGGACCCACATTTTCCTTTTTTTGAGATCGGTGATCTTGATATTTTTTTAATTCTTCTTCCACATGAACATCATCTAAAATATTCCCACAAACTATATAGCTCATCATGATCTCCTACCTTATATAACATGATTATAACCTGTACGTACAGAATTGTAAAGGTAAGCTAAAAAAAGAAAAGAGTACCTAAGTACCCTTAACTTAACAACATTCTCTTAATATTTCGTATCGTTCAATCTTGGAAAGAATGTGAGCATCCATAGACCACTGATACCAACCAATACATATACAATTCTTGTCAACATGGTATCTACACCAAATAGCATGGTCACAAGGTTAATATCGAATAAGCCAATGAGACCCCAGTTTAATGCTCCTACGATTCCTATAATCAACGCGATATAATTCAGAATTTTCATATTGATTCCTCCTTATAAAATAGTATGAGCAGACTTATAAACTTTATGCATTCCTATTTAAATAAGGTACCACTTTGTAAAATAGACCAAGATGCTTCTTCATTCTTTGTAGTAAACGTAATATTGAATATTGCTTGTGTACTATCAAATACGATACTTCCTGTACCGCTATTTCCATACCCATCATCCTTGAAATCAAATGTCATTGTATTAGCGTTGATGCTACCTTCAATACCATCCAAAGATGCCACATTTTCTGAATTAGATGGATCATAACTTTGTAGAGTAAATACTGCTTTGTTGTTGTCTACACTTTTGATGTGTAAGGTGGAATTGTTCCCACTCCATTGCCCTACTACGATATATGATGAAGCTTCATCCGTAGTATCAGAATCATCGCTACCCTCTTCTTCTTCATTAGGTCCTTCTTTACTATCACTTGTAATTGAGCCTCTTGTGAAGACATCACCTTTCTGAATGGAACAACCTATGGTTCCCTGTACTTTTAAGGAATTAGCACTCAGGACTTTAAATGTAATTACATCTGCAGAATGACTTGTCAGAGTCATTCTATTCTCATCCATAGTCCACGTTCCCTCTTTAGTAGAATCCGCACTGCAATCGTTATACTTCATTTGATAGGTTCCATCACTCTTCAAAAGAATACTTGAACTACTATCTTCGTAAATCTTTTCGCTTGTAAATGTACCTGCTATTTCATTCATAGTATAGCTGTTCTTTTTCACAAATGAATATTCATCTCCATATTGCCAATACAAATAGCCACCAGCACCAATCAATCCGACCAATAACAAAAGGATCACTAGAAGTGGCCAATTCCTTTTCTTTTCCACCGTCTTATGGTCTACATTCTTGGTTTTATATTTCGTTTTCTTTTTCGTCTTACGCTTTATTTTTCCCTTCTTTGAAGGAGTACTTTTTTCCTTTGTAGAAGATGATTTTTTATCATCCTCATATCCATTAGAAAGCTCATCCAATGAGATATCAAATAAAGAGGCAAGTTCACGAAGTTGTTGAGCGGAGGGTTCCTTAACCCCATTTTCCCAATTCAAAATTTCTTGTTCACTTACTTTCATAAACTTCGCAATACGCAAAGCACTAATATCATACTCTTCACGCAAAGTTCTTAAATTTATCTTATTCATAGGAATACCTCCTCCTAGATATCTTTTATCTTACACGCATATATCCTATTGTCTAGAGAACTCAAGAAATGTTTTGTTAATCTTAATGAAATCGTCACAAAGATGACAGATAAGACATAATTTTTAAATATGACATAGCGTTGTCATGTACTTTCCTATATACTTTATGTATAAGGATTGGTGATGTATATGGCACGTTGGGATAAGATGAATCGAATGGATGAGCCTTATGAAGAAGATATTAGAAATTTTGTAAGAAATGAAGTATGGGAAATCTTTTATAATTATATAACCCAAACTTATGCATATAAGCCTGTTTTTGAATACAGTAATTGTGTGTGGCCTGGATGGAATGTGAAATTTAAAAAGGGTGGAAAGAATTTATGCACTGTATATCCTTTTGAAGGTTATCTTTGGGTTCTTGTAGTAGTTGGTCAAAAGGAAAAGGAACGCTTTGAAAAAGAACTTCCTACCATGAGCAAATACCTTCAAAACTTATACCATGATACACAAGAAGGCATGGGACAGCGTTGGTTAAGAATTGAATTAGAAGATAAAGAGAGAATAGATGATATAAAGCAATGTATACGTATCAAAAGTGGACAGAAATAATACCTACAACAAACATAGCTTCTACTAAAAACGATCAAATACAAAGGTACTAGGTCGTTTTTATGTTTTGAATTATGGTTTATAAAATTGATATGTTAATGAAATTGTGCCAATTTTGTTTTTTCAAATGCTTCTTCACTTATAGATACTTTCCATTTATAGAATAAGATAGATAAAGAAGAGAACACAAGTATCATTCCAGTAAAGATGAGTATATCACTAGTAATACTTCCTCCTAATGCAAGGGTATGGCGTAAGGCATCTACACTATAGGTGAATGGCATAAATGGGTGAATCGTATGATAGAAACTACTAGATGTTTCTATCGGATACGTTCCTGCTGCACCACCTAATTGAAACACCATGAAAATCAATACGAGGAAAGCTCCAATTTTTCCACAGGTGATATTGAAGAATACAATCAATGACATAAACGCTGCGGATATCAAACATGAGACAAGAAATGTTTTACATGTTTGTAATGGAGATAATCCATTCATCAATACAAGTGCACTGACCATAAGGATTGCCATGATAGTAGATATCACATACATAACGGATGCTTTACTCAGCCACAACTTCCAACCTGATTTTGTTTGAACATTGTTTTTTAGTAAAGGATACATTAAAGTAAATGCCATACATGCAACATACAATCCGACAGACATCATATAAGGTGCCATTGCTTTTCCATTGGTTTCTACTTTAGAGATTTCTTCATGTTCTACTTCCACTGGTTGAGCGAGCATCTCTTTTGTTTGTTCACTGCTTGTGATATTACTTTTATCTGCGCCATCTTGTAAAGAAATACTTAACTGATTACTTCCATCTTTAACTTGTGTCAAACCTTGTGATAAAGATTGAGAACCATTTGCTAATTGGAATGCACCAGAAGCGATTTTACTAGATCCATCATACAATTGATTAGTTCCACTTGATAATGTTGGATTTGCTTTTATAAGAGATAGAGATCCTGTATATAAGGAGCTAGAACCATCCGCAAGTTGTTGTACACCTTGTACTAAGGTTGGCATTTGTTTATTCAGTTGTGCAGTTCCCTCTTCTAGTGATAATGCCCCACTTGATAAATTTGAAGAGTTAGCACTCAATGTATCTGCGCCTTGCGAAAGCTTTGTGACTCCTTGTGTATAATTTAAAACACTTTGTTTTAGTCCTGTGTTGGTATTCATACCTTGATCAAGTAAGGCTAAGCCTTGATCCAATTGTTTCATGCCTGATAACAAAGGAACAGAGATTGTCTGATGAACTTGTTGAAGTGCGTTAGATTGTAGTGTTAGGGTATCTTTATCTTTTGATAATAAAGCAGTATTCACCTGTAATAGTGCAATCATTTGTTTTTCTGTATCACTGGCTGTGCCATCAACCACCTTCTGATTTAAACTGGCAAGCATTGTATCATTCTTTGTTTTAATACCTTCATGACTTGTAAGTAATTGAGCAAATAACACTTTGTTTTCATCACTTAGTTGATACGCCAATGTATCCGATAAACCTTGCATACCATTCAGTAATTGTTCGCTACCTACTTTGCTTTGTGAAATACCTTTAGATACTTCGTTAACACCATTATTTAATGCAGTGCTATTAGAAGTTACTTGATGCAATCCTAGCGTTAATGCATCAACTCCTGTTGTATAAGTATCAACACCCTTACGCAAGGAACTACTTCCATCGTTTAACTTTGTAACACCTTGGCTTAATGGTACACTATTTCCTTTCAGTGTTTGTAGTCCTTCATCCAATTGTTTGCTTCCATCACTCAATTGTTCAACACCTTTCGTATAGATCTCAACGCCTTCCTTTAATGTTTTAGAACCATCTTCAAATTGCAAGGTGCTACTTGCAAGAGTTCTTAGATTTTCTTTGATTGTATCATTCCCTGCAATTGTTTGTGTAACACCTTCTTCTAGTTTTACAGAACCATTGCTTGCTTCTTGCAATCCGTTACTTAGCGTTTTAACCTGAGAAAATAACGTATCTGCGTATGTTTTTGTAATTGTTTTACTAATGTTTTCCTGAATGGTACGTATCGCTGTTTCATCCATCTTAGAAGCGATATAATTAGTACCAGGGTTAGTCGCATACTCCAGAACCATCTTTTCAGGATTTTGATTTAATAGAGTTGTTGCGTTATAGGAGAACTTCTCTGGAATGGTGATGACCATATAATAAGTACCATCCTCTAATCCCTTTTTGGCAACGCCTTCTTTTACAAATTGGAAATCCATTGAACGATTATCTTTTAGATTCTCACATAATGCTTTTCCTACATGAAGCTTTGAGCCATTATATTCCACTTCCTTGTCTTTATCGACGACGGCAACTGGCATTTGATCTGCGTTTCCATACGGATCCCACATAGAACCTAAGAATACTCCTGCGTACACCATTGGTATGATCGTGATTGCTATGAGTACAACCTTAATCCATGTGCTTTGAAGTATACTTTTCCACTCTTTCTTCATTTTAATCCTTCCTTTTCTTTATTGTTCTGCAAATATACACTCACAGAATACACAAATTATATTCAGAAAGGGTAGGCTGTCAACCCGAGTTTTATACACATGGGATAGATTGTCAAAAAAAAACTAGATTTTTTCTAGTTTCTTTTTTAAATACATTATCTTTTCTCTTATTTCTTTCATAACTATTTTGAATTCTTCATCGGACTTACCACTTGGATCTTCTAGTCCCCAATCTTCTCTATGGCTGCATGGAAGATTTGGACAATGTACATTGCATCCCATAGTAATGACGATATCAATAGTAGGTAAATCTTGAATTAACTTAGAATATTGTGTCTTTTCCATATCGATTTGGTAGATTTCTTTCATTAAACGTTGCGCATCTTGATTGATTTGTGGTTTCACTTCTGTTCCTGCTGAATAACTTTCAAACACATCAGAAGCGAGTTGTTTACCAAATGCTTCCGCAATTTGGCTACGACAAGAATTATGCACACATACAAATGCCACTTTTAACTTCTCTTGCATTTAATACCCTGCCTTCTTCAATAATTCTTTCGCTTCTTCTTTGGTAAGTACTTTTCCATAACTAACCACTTTTTTATTTAACACAAGTGCTGGAGTTGTCATAACGCCATAACGAGCAATCTCTGCGAAGTCCGTAATATGTTGAATAGGTATTGATAATCCCATTTCCTGGATAGCTTCTTGTACAGATTTTTCTAAAGCATTACATTTGGCACATCCAGAACCTAACACCAAAACACCTTCCTGTGTGACACTTTTCCCTTCTTGTTCGAAGTCACAATTTCCATTGCAACAACATGCTTTACTTTCTACTTTTTTATTGAATAATTTCATTCTTATTTCCTCCTTTATTTACACTAAGAATGTATGAAATACATTAAACAGATACCCGATGATGATAATACCAATCGTACAGATACTTACAAATAAGATAAGCAACTTAGGTTTTAATGCCTTCTTTAACATAATTATAGATGGTAAAGAAAGAGTTGTAACTGCCATCATAAACGCAAGGATTGTCCCAAGTTGTGCACCTTTAGCAAGCAATGCTTCTGCCACTGGTATGGTACCAAAGATATCCGCATACATTGGAACACCTGCAAGTGTCGCAAGTATCACTCCAAATGGATTATTTCCACCTAAGATACTCTCTATCCAATGTTGTGGTATCCAGTTATGAATAACTGCCCCAATGGCCACACCTACCAATATATATGGAAATACTTTTTTAAATGTTTCTATTACTTGTTGTTTTGCGTACTCTATACGTTCTCGATAGGACAAAGATAAATAATCCATTTCAACATGTTCTGCATTTCGAATAAACTCTTCTACTTCGTTCTCTAGATGCAGTTTTTCAATGAGGGTACCACCTACCACTGCCAAAATCAATCCAATAAGCACATAAGCAAAGGCAACCTTACCACCAAAAATACTCATTAACAATACAAGACTTCCCAAGTCTACCATAGGTGACGATATCAAGAAAGAAAACGTAACACCAAGAGGCAGTCCTGCACTTGTAAACCCAATAAATAAGGGAATGGAAGAACATGAACAAAAGGGAGTAACTGTCCCAAGGAGTGCGGATATAATATTTGCCCAAATCCCTTTGAATCGACCTAATATTTTCTTACTTCTTTCAGGTGGAAAGTAGCTTTGAATATAGGATATCATAAATATTAGAAAGCATAAAAGCACGGTAATTTTTATTACGTCATATAAGAAGAAATGCAAACTTCCGCCAAGGGGAGATGTCAAATCAAACCCTATTGCGGAAAGTATATTTCCAATTCCATCTTGTAACCACTTCATCCCAAGTATTTGTTCTTGAAAAAAGGTCACAACTTCTTGTACTACATTCACTACACTTCCTCCTTTATCATATCAACTTTTTTTGATGTGTTCTTGTTTTTAAAAGCCATCGAAAGGATGACTTATTTACAACATTGTTGTTTCATAATTGTATTTGGGGTCGTTCTCACAAGCAAACGCTCTTGCGCTAACTTGCGACCATCTTCACAAAGGCTATAGTGTGTCCACTTTCCTTCCTGACGAGGTTTTACGATACCAGATTCACAAAGTATTTTCATATGATAAGAAAGCGCGGATTGAGAAATATTCATATCTTCCATCAATACGCATGCACACTTCTCTCCACTTTTTAACAGCTCTAAAATTGCGAGTCTTTTTTCATCGCAAAAAGCTTTGAAGATTTTCACATCTTGTGCATAAGTTTCATTCATAAGAACACCTCACATCAAAATTATTTGATATGTATAGTATACGTATGAATTTGTTTTTTGTCAACGCATATCCTCCATCCATTGTTTCATAAACATCCCAGTATAAGAATGTTCACACTTCATAAGGTCTTGTACACTTCCTTGCGCAACAATCTCCCCTCCATGTATGCCCCCTTCTTTTCCTAAATCAATAATCCAGTCAGCTTGTGTAATCATTTGTAAATTATGTTCTACCACAATGACACTATTTCCCTCTTTCACAAGACGTACTAATACTTTCATAAAATGCTCGATATCCTTAGGATGTAATCCGGTTGTTGGCTCATCGATTAAATATAGGGTATGCTTCTTCTTTTTATTCAACAACTCTTTCGCAAGTTGTAATCGTTGTACTTCTCCACCAGAAAGTGTAGTCAAAGATTGACCCAATGTTAAATACCCCAAACCAACATCCATCAACAAATCTAGGATATGTGCAATTTTTTTATGTGCATTGAAATGCTGTAAGGCATCTTCAACAGACATCGTAAGGATATCGATGATATTTTTCTGTTTCAATTGTATAGATAACACCTGTGATTGAAAACGTTGTCCATGACAACTTGGACATTGTACTTCAATATCTTCAAAAAATAACATATTACTAATGACATAACCTAATCCCTCACAAGTCTCACAACGTCCTCCCTTGACATTAAAGGAAAAATCTTTTGCCTGTAAGTTCTTCTTTTTTGCTTCTTCACTAGTTCCATAAAGTTCACGAATATGTGTATATAATCCTGTATAAGTCGCAATATTACTACGCCTAGTTCGTAAGATTTCATTTTGATGAATCGATATCACTTCATCAATTGCCTCCTTCCCAATCAAAGCATCACACCCCGTTGGATATTGGAAAGAAGACGCTAGAACTTGAAGGATTAAGGAGGATTTTCCTGATCCAGAAACACCTGTTACACAAGTAAACACACCCAAAGGAATCTTTACATCGATGTTTTTTAAGTTATGTAAATATGCATTTTTTATTTCCAAATACCCTTTTGCTTTAAGAGGTTCCATCGTATAGGCAGGCTTTTGTTTTATATACTGCGTTAGACTTGAATGTTCACAATGCATAATCTCATCCCATGTCCCGCTAATAACGATTTCTCCACCATGAAGCCCCGCACCAGGTCCTAATTCTACTATATGATCTGCTTCTTTTATAATATCAATATCGTGTTCAATCACTAACAAAGTATTTCCTCGATCACGCAATTCCTTTAAAACTTGAAGAATTCCTTGTGTATCTTTTGTATGCAACCCTATTGTAGGTTCATCTAGGATATACAACATACCTGTCATTTCACTATCTAAACTTGCCGCAAGCTTCAAGCGTTGGGCCTCTCCCCCTGATAAAGTCATCGCCATACGATCAAGACAAAGATACTGTAAACCAATGCGAATTAATCGCTTTATTTTTGTTTGTATATCTTGGATATATGCTTCTACAATAAGGTACTTATCTTCTTCTAAGTGTTTCGTTAATTGTTGTATCCAATCCAATAGCTCTTCCAATGTTAGCTTTGTTAATTGTGGTAAGCGTGTATTCATAATAAGAACCGCACCACTTTCTTGTGCCAATCTTTCTCCATGACAAATAGGACATACATCATTAATAAAGTATGTCTTCATTTGTTCGCTCAATCCCTTGGTGGATACTCTTCGCATAAGTATAGGAACCACACCCTCAAATCTACCCTGTGCTACTTGTTTGGGAAGCTTACTTTGAGGAAACATTTCTACTACTTCCTTGCAATCTACACCATACAATAAAATTGTTTTCTGTTGAATCGTATATTCTTTTATAGGACAATGCGTTGGTTTAGGAAGCTTGAAATGATCCAATGCTTTATAGAATATTTCTATTTGATATTCCCCATAACGTTTTTCCCAATAGGTAATCGCACCTTCTTCCAAAGATTTATTTTCATCAATTACCACATCTTCACGAATTGATAAAGTAGTCCCCATTCCTTTACAACTTGGACATGCCCCTTCTCTTGTATTATATGAAAAGTGAGTACGTGTGAAAGCTGGTATTCGAGATTTACAATGAGGACAATATAGAAACACATCAAAATCAGTTCCATTCTTTACCACTTCTTCTTTACACTGAGAAGGATCAAAAAGTTCATCACATATAGGACAGTTCCTCTCTCCAAGCTTTTCATAAATCATCCTTAGATCAGTATAAATATTCGTAATTGTCCCTAAAGAAGATCTAGGATTTTTATGATATGTATTCTGCGTAATGATAATGGAGGGAGATACACATTTCATTGTTTCTACCTTTGGTTTATGAATTCCCTGAAAGTTCATCGCTTCTAAATATTGACGTTGACATTCATTATAAATAACATCTCTTGCTAATGTTGATTTCCCTGAACCAGATACTCCTGTAAATACAATGAGTTTATGTTTTGGTAGTTCTAGCGAAATATGTTTTAAATTTCCTTCATATGCATCAATCATTTTCATATTCAACATGCAAATCCCTCCTTATCTAAGATGAAAAAAGGACAATTATACGTCCTTAATCTTTGTTCCTATATGTTTATCCAGTCTCCATTTTGGAGGAATTCCATCTTCTCCCCAATATTCATCAATGGATTGAATGAGTCCATTATTGCTCATAATAAAGAAAGAGGTCACATGAAAAGACATTGTATTATCTTTTGTATAAACATGAGTAACCGTAATCACTTGACGTTCCAAACACTGCATACGCTCAATTTTGCCAGCCCATTTATTTGGATATTCACAATTAGCACAAATATATTCTTCCATTGTAAAATGCTCATTGGTATTATGCCAATTCACATAAGCATCATCTTCGAAATACAATCTCATAGATTCTCCATCTTGTGCAAGTGTATCTTTCCAGTAATTTTCAATCATTAGTTCATAATTCATATACGTATTCTCCCATTCTATATATGACTCTTCTCCAAGAAGCCTGTATAAATATCCTCTCTACAAGCTTACGCTTTTTGTAATTACATCGTCTAAATTTCTTTGTATTGTTTCATAAGCTCTGGGGTATATATCTTTTCTTGATCACTTTCTCTAACTTGTTTCCATACCTTAGCGGCAGTTTTTAACTTATTAGGAAGTGTTGCATTTTGGGGATCTTCACAAAATGCCTTAACAAACTTGTTCCATTGACAAGAAGAAGTATCATACCTGGCATAATTACTCTTTCCAGTGTAAACATCAATCAAATCTTGTACTGTAAACTCTACATTTTTTTCGGCACGCACCTTCTTTAACGCAGCTGCCATATCTGCCGTAAAACGAAAATTCTTAACCCCAAGAACTTCACCAAAGAATTCTCGATATTGAGTGCGCATCGCAAACCCACTTTCCAACAATCTTGTTTCCAGTGTTAATTCTACATCCTGCTTCTTCACAGCTGTTTTCTTCATTGGCTTTATGATGGTTCCCTTATAGTATTCTTCTATGCGATGATTCAAATCTATTTTTCCTCCAGATGTATCAATACCCTTTGTTTTACAAATATCTTTTAATTCACTTAAATACCAATAATACTTAATGAATTCTTCATAGGATTTGATTTCATCAAAAACGGGTCTTTTTCCCATACACTCACCTTCATATCAACTATCCTAAGTATAGCACAATTTAGTCCAGAAAAAAATGCAGATATGTGTTCTGCATTCTTCTTATATTTTATTTTTTCCAAGGCTTTACTTTTTGTAAATGGAAGCGACTTCTTAAAATACCCACCAGAATTAAAGAAAAGCCAGCCCCCATTAGAAAGCATTCTAGCCGTTCATCAAGATAGCCCTTTGATAACAATACAAGCAAATTCACTAGAAAACCTGTCGCCATTATTTTATCAAATTTAGATGTTTTATTCATGGTTTTTCATCACCTTTCTTGTGCGTCTTAAACACGCATACAAATAAGAAGTAATCACGATCAACACAAGTGTCGCAATACCCAATAATCGTGTTACTGTATCCCATTCAAAATACATAGAAGCAAATAACACGATCGCAAGAATTCCTACTATACAGGAACAAACATAGGAGTATTTCTTCATCTCGTCACCTACATTTTCTTAGAATAATAAACTCTAAATAAGGCAGATACAATCAACAACAGCATCACAACAGCAACCAGTGTATAGAATACAATAATGTTGAAGTATCCAGCGATGATTGCCATAAATATAAGAAACATTGCTATCGATTGAATCAGAGGGTATCCACATTTCGCATTGATCATTTGCATACGTTCATCATGCTCTTTATTGTATAACAAACGTATTTTACGTTCATCCTTCAATGTTCTCGTTAAGGAGAAAATATCTACTATAGATTTTACAAACATCACCAAAATCAAACCACTTTGAAACCCTAAGATAAAACCTTCATTGAAATGAGCATTGGGATCTTTATCTATTTTTATAAACATCATTACTTCAACTACAACTAGTACGGTTGCGATACATAACATTAAACATGCTACCCATCTTCTTCTCTCTAGTTTTCTTTTATAATCTTCCATGTTTAGTCCTCCTGTTCAATATCAGAAAAATCAAATACTTCTTCAATCGATAATTCAAAAAAATGTGCAATTTTATACGCCAATACCAAAGAAGCTGTATATTTCCCTACTTCAATAGATGTTATAGTTTGGCGTGTAGTTCCTACTTCTAAAGCCAAATCCTCTTGTGAGAGTTTGTGTTGCTTTCTAAGTTCTTTTATTTTCGTATTCATTTCATCACCTACACATACTGCAAAGTATGCTTTGCAAATAAAGTATAGTATACTTTGCATTTTATGTCAAGTTAGCTTTGCAAAAAAAATGATAGAAAGTTCTTCTATCATTTATATGCCCATTGTGGACTTGCGGCTACTTCTTTGTCTTTAAAATACATTTTATCATCTTGAGAAGTGATTGGACGAATCACTCTACATGGAGAACCATAAGCAACTACACCTTCTGGAATATCATGCGTGACTACACTACCTGCCCCTATGACACTTCCTTTTCCAATACGTACACCAGGTAAGATAACACTATTACTTCCTACCCAAACATCATCTTCGATATACACGGAAGAAGAAAACTGTATTCCTTTCTTACGTAAAGAAGGTGCGATTGGATGTCCTGTTGTAGTAATGCAAACATTAGGCGCAAACATTACATAATTTCCAATGTATACATCTACATCATCCACAATCACAAGATTAAAGTTGGAATAAAAATAATCCTTAATGTGAATACGATTTCCATACGCACATTTGAATGGAGGTTCTATCCAACAACCTTTCCCACTCTCTTTTAATAGTTTTCCCAACAGTTCTTTTCGTTGGGGAACTTCACTAGGTCGGGTCGCATTATAATCATACAACAATTCTTGACATTGTAGCCGTTGATCTTCTAAATGTTGTTTGCCATCTCCATAATCAGTATACAAATATCCTTGTTCCATGATATCTTCTATTTTCATGATCGTTCCACCTTCCTTAAGTGAATGATTTTACTATAGAAATCTAATGGTACATACGCTATGCTACTTCCGGCATACATCAATTGGTCTCCATAATACTGCTTCTTTGTATGAACATCTTCATATACTGCATCTTCTTCAAGACCGATCCAACGAACGATATCATATGCTGCGTTGGGTTTTGATAACATTTTAACATATAGCAGAAGTGCTTCTTTCCCATCTTCACTCACAACGTTCATTGCCATATACTCTTTTTCAAAAGGATTCGATATACGATATAAGTTTCCAAACTGTATACAATTACGAATTTCTTTATATTCTTCTACTTGTTTCTTTATGTCTTCAATTTCTGATGAAGATAATTTTAGTAAATCAAGTTCATATCCTAGATTACCAAACATCGCAACATTACCTCTTGTCGCCAATGGCGTCATTCGACCAACTTGTTCATTCGGAGATGCTGAGACATGAGATCCCATCGTAATTAGGGGATACATAAAGGATGTCGTATATTGAATATGGCTTCGACATATCGCATCCGTATTATCACTTGTCCACGTTTGAGGCATATAGTATAACATACCTGGATCAAAACGACCGCCACCACTTGAACAACTTTCAAATAGTATATTAGGATAGCGAGAAACCAAACGTTCCATCAAGTCATACAGACCTAAAATGTAACGATGTGCTAATTCTTTTTGTTGATTCACTGGCAATGCTTCACTATACCAATCACAAATATGTCGGTTCATATCCCATTTCACATAAGCGATATTCGCACTATCAAACACTTTACATAATGCATCAAATACATAATTACGTACATCTTCACGGCTCATATCCAAAACCAATTGATCACGACCAAATGTATGATTGCGACTTGGAGCTTGTATACAATACTTTGGATGACTTCGATAGAGATCACTATCAACACTTACCATTTCTGGTTCTACCCAGATACCAAACAACAAGCCCATATCATTAATTTCTTTTGCAAGCGCACCTAATCCATGTGGTATTTTCTTTTCATCACAAATCCAATCTCCTAATGAGGTTGTATCACTATTCCTATTTTTGAACCATCCATCATCTAGCACAAACAATTCAATGCCACAACTCGCTGCTTTCTTCGCAAGTGCCAACAAGCTCTTTTCATTAAAATCAAAATATGTCGCTTCCCAATTGTTTATTAAAATTGGACGTGGCTTATGTTTCAATGTACCACGGCACACATTATCCCGATACACCCTATGCAATATCTTAGAAATTCCATTCATTCCTTGATCACTATAGGCAAGTATCACCTCAGGTGTTTGAAAAGAATCTCCTGCAGTTAACAACCATGTAAAATCAAATGGATGTAACCCCATATTGACCCTTGTTGTATGCAAAACATCTTGCTCTATATTAATTTGAAAATTTCCACTATATACAAAATGCAAAGCGTAGATCTCGCCATGATGTTCATTCGCGTGTTCTTGGGCTAAGGCCACAAATGGCGCATGATGAGGAGAACTTGCTCCTCTTGTACTTTCTATGACTGTTCGATCATGAGAGAGCTTTCTACGTTCATAATTTCTCTCATTATTATGTGAACCATATAAACTAACCACCTCAAGATCATCTCTTCGTAAATCCACATTCATACTCAATGCTCGCAATAAAGAAATGGAATTGGTTCCTTTATTTATGAACTGTGTGCTTCTTGTAAATATATCTTTTTCTTCAAACACATGGTATTGTAACACCACTTCTAATTGAAGTACTGTATCATACATTATGATTTCTAATGTTTCTACTTCCCCTTTTTTATCTTCATATACATGAGGAAGTTGATGGAGAGGTTTTCTTCCTTGATAAATTTCATGACGCATATAGCGAAGATCACTCATACGACAACCATTTTCATCTTCTATTTGATATGCGCAACTACGGAAATCTCCATTTCCATATTGTGGATATTCTTGAGGTAGAGTGTCCAATGAAAATGCACGTTTTCCAAACGTTGGATTGGGAGAGAACCCACGATCTCTATGGAGTATCTCTTGACTATTTTCTTTAAAATGAGTTCGTTTTCCCCAATATACATGCGCTAGGTAACCATCTTCCTTGAGTTGCATACGATATGCGCTATGCTTAGTTAATAAATGAAATATCTTTTGATCTTCTTGATAATATATAGCCATAAGGTACCTCCTAAATGAGTTTTATAACGAATGAAAACTCATGATCCTCTTGCCCTGATATATGATATGGAGGTAACACAGGTGCTCCCCAACTATCATCTCCACCAACTCCCATTTGTGCTTTCATAATTTTCACATGTGTAGAAGTCATAGATGGTAATTCATTTGCGTGCATAGCATTTTCAATATCCATCGTTGTATATGGAAGTGCACTAAATTCAAAATCTGAATCGCTTTGAAATTGAACACCATGTCCTTCTTGATTTAAAACACGTAGCCATCTTACTTTGGTGTGATTCCCACACTCTTGTGGCAACAAATAAGGTGTCATGTGTTCTTGAACAGAACATGAATATACCCCAATTTTTGCGCCTTGGTTACGATCACAATAATTTTCTTGAGGTCCTGCACCATAATACTGTGTTTCCATCAGTTCCTTTTTCAAACGGAATCCCATACCATAAAGAGGCATATCTGGTAAACCTTCTTTTCCTTCGTAGCGATAACTTACATGAATACTCGCATCTTTTCTTACTTGATACGTTACATATACATTGGTTTTAGGTTCTGTTGGTAACTCATGAATATAGGTAAAGATGGCATGCTCCACATCAGCAGAAATCATTTGGCATTTAGAGAACATGTGTGCGCCTGCCCACATCGAAGATGTGAATGGTAATCCATTTCCACGATCATTATCACTCATAGCTCGCCAAAATATAGGTTTAACAAAACGATCAATGTGTTCACGTTGATTTTTACATAAAGATACCATTCCAATAGTCATAGAAAACATTACATACAAATCTTTACAGTATACGCCAATATTTCCATCTCCAACAACAACACGTCGCTCACTCTCTTCTTCCTCATACTGTTTTTCGATTGTATACGCTTGTTGAGCATAGGCAACTTCATATCCTTTTGTTTCCCAAAGGGTATCTTCACGCAATCGGATAGATACATTTCTTGTATAGTTTCCAGATTCTTCAACGTTATTGTAAGCATACTCTAAAGTCACACATTCCTGTGGTTCAACTTGTACTTGAATATGTTGTTCCTGTAGGATTTCATCTTCTTTCATCAAGGAAATGCATACTTCATAAGCATCTAAATTTTCAAACAAATTCTTATTTGTGATATGAATTTGATGATCCTCTATTTGAATATCAAAATTTTGATATAGATATTTTACTTCATATGCTTTTGGAGATATTTTGCGATTCGCAAATATAATGCCATCTCCACAAAACTCATAGTCACTTTGTCGATCATCAAAATCTCCACCATAAGCTAATGTATGATCTGGTTTGTACAGCGCTTGATCAATATAATCCCATATAAATCCACCTTGATACATCGGATATCGTTCCAATGCGGTGTATTCATCCATTCCACCTAAGGAATTCCCCATCGCATGCATATACTCACAACTGATGTATGGTTTTTTAGGATTTTTTAATAAGTATTCTTCAATTTCTTTTGCTTTGGCATACATTCTACTTTCCATATCACTAATATGATCAAAGGCACGATTGTGGAAAACACCTTCATAATGTACGAGTCGTGTCGGATCTTTACGACGGAAGTAATTTCCCATTTCTTCTATTACAGTTCCAGCATAGGATTCATTTCCACAAGACCAAATAAGAATAGATGGATGATTCTTATCACGCTGCAACATACTTCGAGCACGATCCAAACAAGCTTCTAACCATTCTTTATGATCTCCTGGTACATTCCAAGATGGTTCTACTTTTCCTAATTTTTGCCAAGATCCATGGCTTTCTAAATTCGTTTCATCCATTACATAAATTCCATACTCATCGCATAAAGAATACCATTCACTTTGATTTGGATAATGAGAAGTTCGTACTGCGTTTAAGTTGAACTGCTTCATAAATTTTATATCAAACAACATATCTTCATAAGATATGCATCTTCCTTTGTCCGCACTAAATTCGTGACGATTAACGCCTTTAAATATAATACGTTTCCCATTGATACACATGATTCCATTGATCAATTCAAAACGACGTATACCAACACGTTGTTTATTTACTTCAACCAATGTTCCATCCATTAAATAACACTCAATGATAAGATCATACAAATAAGGACACTCCGCACTCCATAGATGTGGCTTTGATACAGGAATGGAAATATGCATAATCGAATGCGCATCCATATTCTCACAATACAGTTCTTTCTTTTCCCCGTCTACTACAATGACACGAACATAGCCTTCTTGTTTGTTTACCATCTTCATTTCTATATTTATATCAGCGGCATCATAAGTATCATTTACATCTGTTTTGACAAAGATATCATCTACATGTAGCTTTGAAACCGCAATGAGTTCTACTTTACGAAAGATTCCTGAAAAACGCCAAAAATCTTGATCCTCTAACCAACTTGCACTACTTCTTTTATAAACTTCCACAGCTAATTTATTCCCTTGTTCTTTCACAACGTTGGTGATATCAAATTCAGAAGGTGTAAAGCTATCTTCACTATATCCAACAAATTCACCGTTCACCCAAACAAAGAAGGCACATTCTACACCATGAAAACAAAGACGTAAATCTTTTTCTTTGAACGATTCATCAATATCAAAAAATCGTACATAACTCCCTACCGGATTATACTCTTTTGAAACATGTGGCGGTCGTAAATCCTCTTGTCCATCCCATGGATAAATTGTATTTGTATAGTGTGGACGATCATACCCTTGTAATTGTATGTGGCCAGGAACTTCTATTGTTTTGAAATTTGTACAATCAACCTCTTCTTTATAAAAATCTTTTATGCGTTCCTCTGGACACTGTGCATAAGAAAATAACCATGTGCCATTTAAAGTTTGATGAAAACTAGATTCTTCTGTACGCATATCTTCATGATCTTTATAGCTTATATGATCACTGTGCGCAGGTAAGCGATGAAGCTGAAAAATCTCTGGATTTTCTAATACATCATATAGTTCTATATTCATATGTTCTCTCCTAGCCTTTGTCTATTTCCACAAAGTTCACTTGTACTACTTTGCTTCTATTCTACCATTTAAAGCAGATAGAGCGCTTGTATTATTTTAGGTATGACTAAGACAATTTTAAGATACTTTAGAATGGAATTGGTAAATTTTTAAGATTCTAAAAAGATTTAACTAGCATCCAGAAATTGCATTGACAGCGCTTTCAAGCATTGGTATTATCGCATTGTAAACAGCGGGCAATGTCCCATAAGACATGCCTACATGGAAAGGAGGATGGAAGATGGCAGGCATCGTATTATCCAATGTATCAAAAGTATATGACGGAAATGTCAAAGTCATTGAAAATCTGAATCTAGAAATTAAAGATAAGGAATTTATGGTTCTGGTTGGTCCTAGTGGTTGTGGAAAGAGTACCACTCTTCGTATGATAGCAGGATTGGAAAGCATCAGTGGAGGTGAATTAACCATTGGTGATAAAGTAATGAACAATGTCGCACCAAAAGATCGTGATATCGCAATGGTATTTCAAACCTATGCATTATATCCTCATATGAATGTATATAAAAACATGGCATTCGGTCTTCAACAAAGAAAGATTGATAAAGAGGTGATTGATCAAAAGGTAATGGAGGCCGCAAAGATTTTGGATTTGGAACCTTACCTAAAACGCAAACCAAAAGCTTTATCAGGAGGTCAACGTCAACGTGTTGCCTTAGGGCGTGCGATGGTAAGAGATCCAGAAGTATTCTTACTGGATGAGCCACTTAGCAACCTTGACGCAAAACTTAGAACAGAGATGCGTTCACAAATATCAAAGCTTCATCAACGATTACAAACTACCTTCGTATATGTAACACATGATCAAACAGAAGCAATGACTATGGCAGATCGTATTGTGGTTATGAAGGATGGTGTTATTCAACAAATCGATACACCTCAAAACCTTTACGCAAAACCAAACAATATGTTTGTCGCTAGTTTCATTGGTTCCCCTCAAATGAATATGTTTGAGTGCACTATAAAAAAAGAAAAAGATGAGTACTTAGTAAATTTTGAAGGAAGTCGATTTATAATCCCTTCTGGATTGATTACCATGAGCAACTTTGAACAATACGTTGGTAAGAAAGTCTACTTAGGTGTACGACCAGAAGACTTACATGTGGAAGAAACAATCAAAGAGACTTATCCAGATTCACAGTTTGAAATAGAAGTGGATTTAGTAGAAATGCTAGGTGCTGAAATGAACTTATATTTCAATAAATATAATCGAACCAATATCTTAAGAACCCCAGCAAGAGTAAAGATTAATACGGGTGATACCTTAAGTGTAGGAATTGATAAGAATAAGATTCATTTGTTTGATATGGACAGTGAAAAAGCTATTTTAAGATAAATAGTTTGATATAATAGGAAGGTGATATATAACAATACAAGGAATGAAGTAAGGGAATGAAAAACTCATAACAATACAATAGAAAGGAGATTTGTATGAGATTAAAAAAATTATGTGCTGGACTTCTATGTGCTGGTATGGCATTGACCATGACCGCTTGTGGTGGAAGTGATGAGCCAAAAGAAGCAAAGACTGACAAGATTACGATTTGGGCATGGGATGATACCTTCAACATCAAGGCAGCCAAAGACGCTGCAGATCTTTATAAGAAAGACAATGCGGATTTAGAAGTAGAAATCGTTACCATGGCACAAGATGACATTATTCAAAAATTGAATACGAGCTTATCTTCAGGAAAAACTGATGGTTTACCAAATATCGTTTTAATTGAAGACTATCGTATCCAAAACTATTTAACTGCATATCCAGAAGAATTCTCTGAATTAACAGACATCGTGAAAAAAGAGGATTTCATGGATTACAAATTTGCGGTAAATAGTATTGATGATAAGATTTATGGATTACCATTTGATAGTGGTGTAGCTGGTTTATTCTATCGTTTAGACTATATCGAACAAGCAGGATATACTGCAAAAGATATGGAAAACATCACTTGGGATGAATATATTGAAATAGGAAAAGCAGTGAAAGAAAAAACAGGTCATGCGATGTTAACTCTTGATCCAAGTGATTTAGGACAAATTCGTATGATGTTACAATCTGCAGGTTCATGGTATGTTAAAGAAGATGGTGAAACTGTTGATATCGAAAACAATGAAGCTTTAAAATCAGCAATTACAGTATACAAAAAATTAATCGATTCTGGTATCGTTGAACAAGTTGCGGATTGGGATTCTTTCGTAGGTGCTTTCCAAAAAGGAAATGTTGCGAGTGTTCCTACAGGATGCTGGATTGGTAGCTCAATTATGAAAACTGCAGATCAATCAGGTAAATGGGGTATTGCGCCTCTTCCAAGATTGGCTGATGTAAAATCCTCTGTTAACGCATCAAGCATCGGTGGTGGTGGATGGTATGTCTTAAAGAACGTTGCTGGTGCAGATACTGCAAAAGACTTCTTATCTAAGACATTCGCTACAAGCAAAGACTTAATGAACACATTAGCAAAAGACATCAACTTAGTAAGTACGTATATTCCTGCTGCTGAAACTGAAAACTATAAAGCAGAAAGTGAATTCTTCTCAAATCAGAAAATCTTTGAAAACTTCTCTGCATGGTCTGAAATGATTCCAAGTGTAAACTATGGACTTCACACATATGCAATTGAAGATATTCTAACAGAATCTGTACAAGCCGTAGTAAATGGTGCAGATATAGATTCTTCATTAAAAACTGCTCAGCAGAATGCTGAAGGCGCTATCGTTAAATAACAAAAGCTTTTAAGCAAATAGATGGTCGTTTTCCGCTAAAGTAGAAAGCGACCATTCATTTTGAAAGGAGAATGGGTTTATATGAAGCAAATGTTAATGAAAGTAGTGAGTAAATCCAATGCTCGTCTTAGTAGAAAAGAAAATCGAGTGGGATGGATGTTTGTGACATTATCTACCATTCTTATCTCAGTTCTTGTATTTCTACCAATGATACAAGCATTTATCACCTCACTACAATCAGGATTCTCCAACAATATGAAATTTGTTGGATTTGATAACTACCTAAGGCTTTTTAATGATACAACCTTTATAAAAGCCGCAACGAATACAGTATTATATTTGGTCATTCAGGTACCTATTATGATTTTATTTTCACTCGTCATTTCAGTTGCCTTAAATGATAAGAAATTAAAAGGCAAGGGGTTCTTTCGTACAGCGGTATTCCTACCATGTATCACTTCCCTTGTAGCCTACTCCATTATTATGAAAGGGATGTTCTCCGTAGATGGAAGTATCAATCAAATCTTGATGAATCTCCATCTTATACAAGAGCCTATCATGTGGCTAACGGATCCTTTCTGGGCAAAAGTACTTATTATTATTGCGATTACATGGAGATGGACAGGATACAATATGATCTTTTATTTATCAGGTCTACAAAATATCGACCCTTCTATTTATGAAGCTGCCGATATCGATGGAGCTAGTGCAGTTACCAAGTTCTTTAAAATCACAGTTCCTATGTTAAAACCAATCATTCTATTTACTACCATTACATCTACTATTGGTACCCTCCAGCTCTTTGATGAAGTTGTGAACATCACAGGTGGAGGACCAGCAAATGCAACCTTAACACTATCTCAGTATATCTATAACCTGAGTTTCAAATACTCACCAAACTTCGGATATGCTGCAGCTGTATCCTTTGTAATTGTAATCGCCATTGTAATCTTATCTATGATTCAGATGAAAGTAGGAGGCGACAAACATGAAAAATAAACTCCCTATAGGACGTATTGTAAAATATGTACTTCTAAGCTTGTTGTCTGCCATATCTTTATTCCCATTTTTATGGATGATTATTGGTATGACAAATTCTACATTAGACATCACAAGCGGTGTCATGAGTTTTGGTTCTGAATTTGTGAACAATATGAAAGCATTGTTCTCCTCTGATCTAGACTTTGGAAGAGCCTTCCTCAACTCTTCTATTATCGCCATTATCACCACACTTCTCGCCTTATTGATTTGTAGTGCGGCTGGTTATGGGTTTGAAATTTATCGAACCAAAGCAAGAGATCGTCTCTTCAACTTTCTTCTCTTATCTATGATGGTTCCCTTCGCAGCACTCATGATTCCACTGTTTAGAATGTTCTCTTCTCTCTCCTCTACTCCGTTTCAATTTATGGGAATCGACACATTCTTCTCAATTATCATACCCACTGTTTCTACTGCATTTTTGATTTTCTTCTTCCGACAGAATGTAAAATCCTTTCCAAAAGATATGGTAGAAGCAGCAAGAATCGATGGTGTTAGTGAAGTTGGTATTTTCTTTAAAATCTTTATGCCAACCATCAAGAACACGTATGCAGCGGCCGCAATCATTACCTTTATGAATAGTCTGAATAACTACTTATGGCCTTTGATTACCATTCAGACTCCAGAGAACAGAACACTCCCACTTGTTCTATCTGCGATGGGTGCATCTTACACCCCTAACTATGGTATGATTATGTGCGGTATTGTACTAGCAACGATTCCAACGGCAATCATATTCTTCGTGATGCAGAAACAATTCGTAGAAGGAATGATTGGTTCTGTTAAATAAACATAGTATCCAAAAAAGCTGTCAGATCGACAGCTTTTTTCATGAAGTAATAATCGTTCATATGTCTTGTGTTTGTTCCATTACAGGTAATGTAATCGTAACGATAGTACCCTTTTGCCAAGCACTCGATATGTTGACACCGTAATCTTTTCCATACAACAATTTAATACGAGCATCTACATTTTGAATCCCAATACCACTGAATCGGCGATCCTTATCTTTGACCTGTAGGAGTTCATCCACTTGGGTTACACCCATTCCACATCCATTATCAATGATCTCGATCACCAATTGATGGCGTAATATTTTCGCATATACATCAATAACACCACTTGTACTATCATCAAATGCATGAATGAAGGAGTTCTCAATAAATGGTTGAATCAACATCTTAGGTACATAGTACTGTTTCGCATCCACATCAATAAACAAGCGGTGCTTGATATGATCACCATATCGTGTTTGTTGAATTTTTATATAGTTCTCCACATTGTGAATCTCTTCTTCTAATGTAATACTTTCTTTTTGATTTCCTATGGTCATCCTCAACAACTGTATGAAGGCATCGATGGTTGCGGTTGCTTTTTCTTTATCGCCCTTCCACACAAGAAACTTGATAGAAGTAAGCGTGTTATAGATAAAATGAGGATTGATTTGCATCTGTAATGCATGGATATCACTCAAACGTTTTTCTTCTTCTATTCGCATGAGTTCATCGACATAACTATTCAATCCATCCAGCATATAGTTATAGGTCTCTTCTAACTCACGAACTTGCCCGCTTCCTTTCACATCAATGTGATTGGAAAAGTCGCCTTTTGTAATAAACTGCATCTTATCACTGATGAGATGAATCGGGTTCATTGCTTTCTTAATAAACAAGAACACCAGTATCACCATGATTGCGACAATGAATAAACACATATAAAATACAGTAGATATACGATTCACTTTGCCTACAAATTGTGATTCATTGATGACGCTTATGATACGCAATCCATTAAAATACATATCCTTTGCCAATAAGGTGTACTTCTCTTCGTTCTCTACATTACGAATCAAAGTTTCTTTATTTTCAATTAGTTTGTTTGCCTGGGCATGATAGTTCTTCAACTGTGTCCCGTTTTGTTTCGTTATATTGGATGAGAGCACCATATTTTGTTCATCTATGATATAAAGATTATTATTTGCTTCATCAATCAACGAATCATAAATACTAGAGAAATCACTTTGCTTAATCATAACATCTGCCATTCCAAGCACATTACGGTTATCATCATAAATTATTTTTATCACATGGATAACACCCGTATCTTTTAAATTACTAGTAAAGCCATCTTTATCATATTGATAGATTACTTCTTTTCCATATGCAATTGCATTCTTTACAAGTTCACTATTTAATATCGTTTCGTATGGATCCACCATACCCGCATTGTTTTGAAAATATGTTTTTCCATTCTTTCCAACCAACAATAAATTACTAGAAAGGTCCGTACCTATCATACTTGTATTTTTTAAGCTCTTCGTAAGACGATATACTACTTCCGCCTCACTTTGTGGAGTCATTGGCTCATCACTCATATAATTTTTTACATCCGTTGACGTTCCACATATGCCTAGTATTTCCATAACATCTTCATGTAGGAAATAATATTCATTACTAATTTGCGAAATGATTTTATTATTTGCATGGCTATATGTTTCCACATAAACCTCATCCGATATGTATACCAATATCATACTGATGGCAATACTTACCGTTACCATAGCTAGTACAACTATGGAAATAATCTTAAAAAACAGCGAGTTGTGGGAAATCCACTGTTTCAAACGATTCTTACAGCCTTTAGTGTTTTCGATATTCACTTGGTGTCATCCCTTTATATTTCTTAAAGACTTTACAGAAATAACTATGATCGGAATATCCCACTTTTATTCCAATATCAGATATTGGCAAGTCTTGTTCTTTTAAGAATGCTGCCGCATGATCAATACGAATTTCATTAAGGTATTCAATGAACGTCTTCTCCGTGCGATTACTAAAATAGCTAGATAAATACTGATAACTAAAATTAAACTTCTGTGCTAAATCATTTAGCGTCAAAGCTTCATCGTAATGATCGTATACATACTTCATCATACGATTGATCGTTGCTTGATTAGATTCCAGTTCATAATTTGTAATGATGATTTGAAAATCATCATAGATTTGCTTTAATTCCTTCTGAAAATCCTCCATATATGGTGCCGATTCTAGTTTACTTAAACAATCTAGTTTGAAATAACGAATACTCTTTTCATTGAAATCACGTTCTTCTAAAACAGATATGAAGTTGTATAATTTATTACATGCAAATGTTTTGATTTCAAATTCATCACTACGTGCTTGTAATGCGTTCATTACATAGGCATAAAAAATATCCATGGCTTCACTAAGGTGTAAAGAGGACAATAATCCAGCGAACGTTCGATTATCAAAACGCTCCAACTCCCCATCTTTCGCAATTTGCATATTTAAAGATACCAAATTTTGATTCTTCAAGTAAAAACGATTCTTTAATGCTGGAACAATTTGCTTATGATAAAGTTCACGGATGTCTTCTATGCAATAGAAAGGTTCACTTAAAAAACAAAGCTCTTTTCCACTCAATTCTTTGCGTATGTTTTGATGAAGAGAAGCAACTTCCTCTTGCGCATATGAATAAATACATAGTAAGACTTCTTCATTTACCAACATAGAACAAGCATGTGTATTTGGTATTTGTTCAAGTTGTACTTGGAAAAAATTTCGTATTTCTTTTTTATCGGGATGAAAGGCAATGTTGGTCGCCACAAGAATATAATTGTTATCGTGAAAAAAACTTTGGATATCTTCTTTAGGGAGTTCATCGACATATCCCAAAATATATTGGGTTAAGGGTCCATTAATTTGATCAAACTGTGCATTATGCAATACCATTCCATTAATTTGTGAGGCAGCATTCTTCAATGCTTGCAGAATACTTTCAGGGCTTAGGGTAGGCTTTAAAATATAATCCACAGCTCCATATTGGAATGTATTTCGTACATAATCAAACTCACTATAACTACTCAAAATAATCACGCGAATATCTGGATACTTTTCTCGTATAATTTTGGTTAACTCCATCCCATCCATCTTTGGCATCACGATATCACTTACCACGATATCTGGATGAAACTCTTCTATTTTTGTTAGAGCATCTTCTCCATTGGATGCTTCTGCGACAATTTTAAAGCCTTCGTTTTCCCAATTCATCATATAAGAAATTCCTTGGCGAATAATAAATTCATCATCTACAATCAGTACTTTACAAAATCTTTCTTCCATTCATTTGCCCTCTTCTATATGTTTCCTTGTAGTACATAAAGTAATGTTATATCTCCCAATATCATAGCATGCATAGTTCCCTATAAGCAAATATTTCCTCTGATTTTATAAAGAAAAAAAGCGATTTTCTCGCTTTCTAAAGTTATCTTTCAATAAGAGTTGATGTTCCTTTGGAAAGATCACCATTTAACCATTCCCATTCTTCTGATAACACGATTTTACCATTGCTATCTATTGTAGGTGTGCTGTGACAGCTTCCGATTCGCACTTCATTTTGTAGATTTACATGTTGATAATGGAAATCAATATGTCCTTCTTCATCGACCGTACCAACCATTGTACCATATTGTATATGACCACCTTGATACTCTGCCCAAAATAAAGTACCTTTTTGATGATATGTAAATATACTTTGTTCATCTACTTCTCCATTTTCAGCATTTGTAATAGGAACAAATACTTTCCCATCATAGTTAAATTTTAGAGTTGTCTGATGTAGATATTTCCGCATAATTTCATAGACAAGTATTTTCTCATTTGCTAGTTCATGAAAACAGTGTTCTAGACTTTGATATCCATTCTTTTCATATAGGAAACATGCAGGAAGAGAGGAGTCAAGGAAAGCTTCCTCATAATGTTGAGCAATCTGATGCTCCATTTCATTCATAATGAAAGTTCCATAACCATTGCGTTGATGATTAGATGCAATATATAATCGATGAATATGATTATCTTGGAATGTTCCTGTACCAATAAGTTCATCATTTACTTTTACATAATACACAGTTCCAGATTGGATATCTTTTTCGATATTCTTTCGAGAATGCAAATCAAGAAAAAAATCAACAACTTCCTTTGTATAGTATTTTGGATACGTGTTACGAATAGATTCTTGCGTTAGTTCAACAATTTCTTCTAATTCTGATAGACTGGCCTGTAATAACTCCATAAATCTCACCTCTTACAGAAAATTTTAGCATACTTTGCATTTGCTTTCTATAGAAAAAGGCTCTTATGTTTCACAGGAGCCTTACTTATCAATATGTTGATGTTCTAATCATTAAAGCCTTTCCTCGATAGCCTCTTTCTGCTCACTTAGAAGTTGAATCTTCTTTTTTAAATCTAATAGTTCTTTTTCACTCAGATCTTTGTTTTCAAGTTTCACGGTAAGGGAAGAAAGTTCTCTAAGTGTTATTTCGTATTCCTCAAGTATTGCTACGTGTTCTTTTTTTAGTAACGCTTCATAATCTACGAATTCTTTACCTACCTTATAATCAATGACCATCTTTTGTAATTCTTTTAAATTTTTAGGCTTCACTGAGTTCTCAATCGTAAATTTATTACTACCTACTATAATCGTCATTTTGTTACAATTATCAATACTTGCTAGTACTAGATTTGCTACACTTTTCATAGCCTCAAAATCATAATAGGAAGCTTCTTCATCAAATGTCAAAGTCATAGAATATGGTTCTTTATCGGTATCTAACTTTAATCCGTAACCAGTATTGATAATATCTGAATATGCAATAGATATTAGTTTTTGCACTCCTGAAACATCTCCGACATAAGGTACTCTATTTTTGAATAAATCATATACCATACGATTATAGACATTTCCATCTTTATCAAATACAAAATCTCCCAACAACAAATATCCTTCTATGTCATCGATATTTATTTCTATTGGCTGTACATCATTATTTTTATGAAAAACAGATGGTAAAACTTGTTGATAACTGACAAATTGTTCATCCCCTTCACTTACCAATTTCATATCAAAAATACGATCTTTCGTGGATATAGGATACACATAAGCAGTGATTGTCTTGTTCTTTAATTGGATATCAGATATGGTGAGATCCGTTGTTCTACTCCCAATCACAAACGATTTTACTAGAACTCCACATATACATAGTACAATTGTCAAAAATACTGCAAGAATAATTTTATTCGTATTGCGCTTCTTTATCTTCTTCAAAAATTTAATCTCCTCCTGTTGTTCATATGGCAAAGGTTTTTTCATTTCATTATAAAGTGCTTTACAAGATTCACAGCCTTCCAAATGCTCTTTTATACAAGCGTTACTTTCTTCACTTGTACAATTATCAATATAGTTTGGTAACAAATCTTTAATTATAGTACAAGGTATCTTCATCTTTCATTGCCTCCTTAATTTTTGTTTTTCCTCTATAGAACGTTACTCTTGCCCAATTCTCGTTCTTTTCTATGATTTCTCCGATTTGTGCAAATGATAAATTCGCACTCAATCTTAAATACATAACTTCTCGATAAGGCTCATCTAAATCATGTATAAATTTTAAAGTTCCTACTGCATCCCAATCAACTTGTGGCTGTTCGATATCTTCATTAAGTTCGAGATGTTGTTTCTGTTGAAAATGATTTAGCAATAGGCGATTTGCAATACCACACAGCCACGTATTGATTTTACAGGTGCCATCATATGCGTCTAATTTTGATAAAGCCACAAGAAAGGTGTCTTGTGTTAAATCTTCTGCGACTGATCTATCATGGCATTTCTTCAAGAGAAAACCATAAACGACCTTCACATATTGCTCATAAATCTGTGAGTAATCCTCTTTTGTATAGATCATGATTTCCTCCCTTCATCAATGTATATGAAATATTGCGCTTTCGTTACAAAACTTATTGTTTATTTAAAATTATTTTCTTAATTTTCTTTTCACTATCATATCACGTCTGTCATTCTCCTACAATTATGTGTTAAAAATACAACTAAATATGAAAAATAGTATCACAACTTATGTAATTGATCACTGTAACTTTATAAATCATAAAAACGACCAAGTTTCATTTTTCTTAGTCGTTTACTCTCATTTCAAAATATTTTTTAATTCTTTTTTAAATGCGTTAATTCAGTATCAAGCCAGGTTTTAACTTCATCTTTAATTTCCAATATCGAATCATCCAATGGAATGGTGATTCCTCTACATCCTCCATCACAGTGGCCAATAGGTCTTTTTCTTCCACAACCATATCCTCTTTCAATTTGCTCTTGTAACACCGGAGAAAACGTTTTTATTGTTTCCTCATATTCTTGTGTCTTTGTAGATTTTACATTTATATGATATCCATTATTAAGGGAAGCATTAATTCCCCATACATCCTTACGTTTAAAGCAATATTTGACATAAATATGGAATCCTTTTACTTCAACAATACAACTCATTCCATTGTCTACAAAATGATGATGTAGTAACAACACAAATTCTTTTGCTTCACTAGATAAAGGCTCTATTGAATCTTCAACAATTGATAATACATCCGTTGTATCCTTCTTTAAAACTCTGTAATCACATCGTAAGAAAACATCTTGATTTATGAGCGTTCTATGCTCTATCTCTGCTATTGACATAGCTTTCATTCCTAATAGCATGCTTGGCGAATCTGGATAAGATATACGTATGCTTTCGATCTCAGATATATTTAGTTTCTTTTGATTTATATCAATGCCAGAAAAAACCAAACCACATGCATTTAAAAACTGTAGAACTTCCATTTGTTTTAAAGGAGAAATTTTCTGTTGAAAAACGTTACACTCACAAATTAAACAGTACGCATGATTATCAAACCTTCCTAGATATGCAAAATTCATCAACAATGTGCTTACATTATGAAGAAAGGGATAATATACGGATAGCGTTGTTCTATTTTCATATTCATGCGCTATTTTTTTGCAAGTATCATATTGATTTCCATCTTTGTATAAAGTTTCATAAAGTCGAACCAAAAAGGAACGAAATGCAAGAATTCCTTCTTGTATATTGTCTTCTTCAAAGTCACTTATATATTCAGAACTGATTGCATACTTTTCCTGCCTTACAGGAACTAGCGTTTCCTTTAAATAATTAGATACATCAGAAAGTGTTTTTCTCATTCAGTGTTCTCCTTTGTCTATAAATTATAAAAGGATTATGATACATCTACATGAACTTGCAATTTCATCATACCTTTATATAATTGAATTCAACTTATAATAGGCTAAAAAACTATTTAGCTTTTTGGATCTTATCTTGTCTCTTGCATTAGCAAGTACCAAAAATTATTGCATACTAATAATATACAATATAATTCTAGAAAGATAAATAAATTATGTCACTAAAAAAGACATGTTAAATCAAACTAAGCATAACTTTCGTGTATGAAATTATTTACAGTCCGTTTAAGTATTAACATAAAGTAAAAATTCACTGCTTTTTGATTTATGTAAACTATGATAGCATTATAATATAAGAAAAGGGGGATCATTATGAAAAATAAACGACTCTCATTGAAACATTTTATAATTTATAGCTTAATTTTCATTGCCGTTATTAGTCTTTATTCGCTTTCTACTATATATGCTTCAAAGAACTTTATAGAAGTTACAACATATGAGTATCCAAGTGATAAAATTTCAAAAGAAGTTAATTTAATCATAATATCTGATGCTCACGCTCACGAATTTGGAAGCAATAATATAGAACTCATCGATAAAGTCAAAAATGAAAAACCGGATGCTATATTACTCGATGGAGATATCATCAATTTTTATGAGAAGTCAACAGACTACTTATCCGGGTTAGTTTCTTCTTTAAAAGACATTGCTCCCGTATATTATACAATCGGAAATCATGAAGAATTTTATATGGCAAACAATCAGGTAAGCATTGAATCAGTAGTTGAGGCAGCTGGTGGTATTTATCTTGATCAAGAATATGAAGATATTGTAATCAATGAACAAAAGATAAGATTAGGTGGTTTGTATGATTATGCTTATAACAATTTACAAGTACCGATTGAACAATACCACGAAAAAGGAAGTTATTTATTCCTGAAAGATTACGTTGACACGGATAGCTTTACCTTACTTATGAGTCATCGTCCTGAAAGTTTTATCAATGAAGAAAAGGATGCTCGTTGGCCAATCGATTTGGTTATTAGTGGGCATGAGCATGGCGGTCAAATTCGTTTACCGCTTGTTGGAGGGTTTTACTCTACACACCTTGGTTTATTCTCAGAGTTTTTAGATAGTTACCATAATATTAATGGTATTACTATCCTTGTCTCAAGGGGATTAGGGACGCACGAGTCATCAGTTCCTCCAAGAATGTATAATATACCTGAAATAGTAAAACTCAAAATAACAAAAAAAACGTTGTCCTTTTAAGAGGATGACGTTTTACTATTTTGGATAATTTGATATTCTGAATCCATTGATCTTTGAATCGTTTTCATAATACATTAATACTTCAACTTGTGATGATGTTCCAGTTTTAATTCTGAATGCAGTCATGAGATCACCTTGTTTATTGATATGAACTTCTTTCGTTTGAAAATTCTCTTTTAATTGCTTAAAGTCCTCGATTGTTGATGACTTATCAAATCCTCCAGCAAAGCCAAAGTTCTCACATTTAGCTATATCGATAGAAACACTTACTACATAGCATTCTCCTAGCAATGAAGGTTTGTCATTTGGATTCCTTATTTCTACATTGATGATTTGATCTTCTTTTTGTAAATCAATGAATAACGCTTCGTCAGCTCCATCTGCAACAAATTCTTCATCGCCCACTGGAGACCATCCATTTTTTATTAAATGAGATGCTTTATCAGGCAGATTGTATACTACACCATCCAGCATATACATATTTCCATTAAACTCGTTAGATAGTTGATTAAGTTGTGGCTGATTATCATCAATCATAGCAAAATTCAAACCCATTTTTGCTTTTTCGTACAGTAATGATGCTTCACTCAATATCCCTTTATCGTTCAAGGTAAAAATAATCATTTGATTCTTATCGTACTTATAAAACATTTTTTCTGGTTCATCCTCATAACTCCATATATCATCAGGTTGACCATAAGCTTTTAAGATAGCATCTTTATCTGAAGAAGATAGTACAATATCCTTTGGAAATTCTACTTTATTATCTTTATATAAATCTTCATTTATTATAAGAGAGGAAACATAATACTTATCCATTGTTAGTGGAAACACTTCTGTGGCCTCTATCGCGACATTTACTTTTAACCCATTCTTTTCAAATTCTGAATGTTCAATAGGTACAAATTCAAAGGTATCATCCCCTATTTCATTTTTACTTATCCACCCTGACTCTATAAATTCAGACAAGTTTGTTGGAACTTGTAATACTTCATTATCAATTTTAACAGCAAAAGAATATAAATTCTCAAAGTTATCAGTCGAATTGTTATCTTCACTTTTTACTGCGGTAATATTCTTTTTACTGGTGTCAATATACATCAAATAACTTTTATCATGTGGTAGTAAAGTCTTAAAACAAAAAAGAAGAAAAGCACAAAATAGTACACCTATTATGATATATTTCTTTTTGTCTTTCATTATAATCACCCTTAATCATTTTAGCATATTTACTAGTTTTATAATAGACATTTCATTTCCTACATCTTGTGAAATCAATTATGACAAAATAAGCTTTTTAATCAAACTTCTTTGTTAAATAAAACATAAATTAGTGCATATTTGTACCTCGCCTGTATATTTATACGTTGCCATTTTCAGCAACACCGAATGCTTAGGAATGACATACTAACCTATTGATAATAAGTATCAGCTGCTTTGTCCTGTCATATCATGATAGGAATAGCAATTGCGACCACTTTCTTTTGCTTGATAAAGAGCTTTATCTGCAGATTCAAGAAGTGATTTGATCATTTCTTTATCAGTAATTCGTGCATTGCTGCATCCGATAGAAAGGCTCAGTAATGATGAACAGCGAGATTTTTCATGGGGAATAGCTCGTTTATGTAACTCAGCTTGAACATTCATGATATAGTCAATTATTTCTTCGTCTTTGTAATTTTTAAACATAACCAAAAACTCATCACCACCATAACGACTCGCATAAATACCTTCACGTTCATAAAACTTTAAAACATCTGCAACACTTTTAAGCGCTTCATCGCCCTTTAAGTGACCATAAAAGTCATTGTATTCTTTGAAATAATCAACATCAAGAATTACAAAGCCTATAAAAACATTTTTATCTATCACAATGTTTGCTTGCATCTTTGACATATGCCATCGATTATATAACTGAGTCAATTCATCTATATGACTAAGATTTTCTAATTGCTTATTTTCTTTACGTATAGTTTTGATTTCTAACATCGCTTTCGATAAGCTAATTTTAGATAAGCCATTCTCTACATGTATCGTATTGTTTACCTCTATTAGCTTTTCATTTGCTTCGAAATATTCCTTATATGCTTGGATACATTCTTCTTGTGTTCCATAACATTCATAAAATTTGACTTTTCGTTTCTTGTATTGGTAGTAATCGCCTATACTTTTTTGTGTACAATTTGCCTCTAACAAAGATAAATAATATTGTGCATATTCTTTACAATCTATTTTTAGAATATGATCGAAAACTTCAAAATATACACTAACAACAAATGGTTCATGATTGAATTCACAGAGACCATCTTCTATCAATTGCTTCGCAATCGTTATACTTCTCTCTCTATTGCCACTAACAGCATAATGTCCACACCATGAACTTTTTAATTGTAAATAACTATATTGATTATCTATATGTATCTCTAACGCTTTCTTAAGAGTAACAGCAGACATCTTATAATTATTCATTGCCTGATATGCTTCTGCAGCATTACATAAAAAACTTATCGTTGTCCCATATACATCTTTTGTAATATGCTCTTTAATAGTTGTATAAGCTTTGTTGAAGTAATATAAAGCAGCTTCATTGTCACAACGACGGCGGAAACAAAGTCCTAGGTTGTTGTAAACTTTACTTTCTGTGATAGGTTCGTTAAGTTCTTTTGCAAGATCAAGTCCTTTTAAATAATGATGTAAAGCTGAATGTTCATCGAATAAATCTTGAAAATATAGCCCCGCCAAATTATGAAAAACCATAGATAAATCACGATAATTATACTCGTCACAAAGAGATTGGGTTCGAAGTAAATAAACGTAAGCTTGTTTGTAATCACCGCGAGCTAAGAAAGAATCAAATAAGTATAAATTTGCAAAATTGATACCATATGTATCGTGTTTTTGTTCAGCAATCTCTAACAGTTGATTGCATAAAGCTTCAAGTTTTATGATATCTTGAAAACGTTCAACTAAAATAGATTTCATTAATGTTTCTATATGTTCATTTGATTTTTCTACTTCCATTTGGGTCCCTCACTTATTGTTTTGCTGACTGTTTTGAGAATGTATTTCGCCCTTGAATTTTTGAGCAATACAATGCTTGATCTGCTAGCTCAAAGACTTCTTTGATGCTTATTTTTTTGGCTTCATTGCAATATCCAATGGATAGTGTTAATTGATCGGCACACTTTGATGTTCGATGAGGAATATGTTTTTCATAGAGTTCATTGCGAATAGAAGCAATGTAATTTTCTATTTCTTGATCTTTGCAATTAATACATAAACAAACAAATTCATCTCCTCCAAAGCGGCATGGATAAAAACCATTTAATTTATATTTATTGAGCAAATCACCAACTGTTCGTAAGGCAACATCTCCATCTATATGACCATATGTATCATTGTATTCTTTTAAGCAATCTACATCAATCATAATAAAGCCTAATGTTTCATAGTTTTCTTTTTCAAAATCGCTCATAAGCTGATCCAAATAATGTCTTGTAAATACCTTCGTTAGTTCATCCACATTTACTTGTTGCGCTAGCGTAGTTTTTTCATATTCCAATTGTTCCTTTTGTTTCATCGCATTTGAAAATCGTATGGCATCTTTTAGTCCATTTGTAATTGTTTGATTTCGGATTGTCTCTAAGGCTTGTGTATGAATCGCATAACGTTTGTATGCATCCGTTAAAATCTCCTCATCATGTTCAAAGGCAATACAAAATTTCAAACGTTGAGTTTCAATCTCTTGTTGTTGTTCAAACGCACATGTCATTGCATACTTTGTAGATAAAGATAAAAATTTTTGCGCATAATCTTGATTCTTAATTTGAATCATACAATTTAATAAAGCAGAAAAAATATCAAATGCATCATATTGATTTTTACTTAGTTCTTCTTCTTTTAATAGGATATAATCAGCCCATTTTAGTGCTTTGTCATATTCCTTTTGTTCAATGTAGTATTGGCACCAATTTTGACTTCGAAAGATATCATATTGATCGGTTCCCGTTGTAACTTTTTCACATTCTAAGATATATTGTTTGGCTTCCTCTGTATTTTTCAACAGAATAGAAATTGTTGCTAAATTATTTAACACAATGCCAAGAGTTGTCGATGGGTTTTTCTCTTTTTGTAGCAATTCATATGCTTCTTTGTAGAAGTCTAAAGCCTGTTGATAGCCTTTATGTTGTTGGAATGTATATCCAATATTATTTAAAATTGATGCTTCTGTAGATACATCATGAAGAGAGTGACTGAATGTGAGAGCTTCAATATAGTGTTCTAGCGAGCTTTGACTATCTGAAATGGAATTATAATAAAATCCTAGCAGACTATAAATACGTGGCAATAAATCAGTAAATTCAAATTTTACAGAAAGGTCTCGTGCTTTTTTCAAATATTTGATACTTTTTTCGTTGTCACTAACTTCAATATAATAGTCTCCTAAATAAGTATAGGCAAAAGCTTCTACATAGCCATTCTTTTCCGCAAGTCCCCATTGCAAAAGAGTAAAACATAACTCTTTTTCTAATTTAGAATCCCTATAACGGACACGAACAACTTCATTCATTAACTCATTTATATGCTCTGGTGTAAAGTATTTCATGTCACTGACCACCTTTTTTATCGATATGTGAGTAGGAATATTGCTAAAACAATTATATAGCATCATGGTACCTTTTGCAAATTTATCACAGATGGAGATAGTTAATCTAAAGTGAAAAGTTAAGTTCCACTTGTAAATGGTGAAAGTTGAAATTAGTCTTACTGTAACTTCCAGTTGAACCTTCTCTTACCGCGTTATAATGGAGTTAATACCTATTCCCTTATTGAGAAAGGATGATGACTCATGTGTAATAAAAAAACTCATTTATACTTTAATGATCGTCAAAATGTTGAAAAGGTATTTTGAATTGCCTAAAAGAGGTTTCAAAATACCATTAGCATTACAATTGTGTTAGTAATATCGAACGGATGTCCATACAGTGATCGTATTCTGTTGGATTTTTATGAACTCATGATTTTAAATAATATTTTTATCAATATATTCTAAAAATGATTTTTTATTAACTTCGTTCATATGATTCTTATACCAATCAAAAGCTTCTTCCAATCCTTCATACAATGGTTTTGCAGTTCCCATCAATGCAGTCTGCCTTGATACATCGAGATGATATTCATAGTCATAAAAGCTAAAATAATTCCTTTGGTCAATCTCATTATAAACTTCGACAAATGCTACAGACTTTCCTACAATTTGATAGCAAAGTTCAACCCATTCACGAACTGAAATGACTTCATTGTTACCTACATTAAATATATGTATTTCTGGTCGTTTTATTAAAATAATATCTATGAACTTACATAAATCATATATATGAAAGAATTGCAATTTCATTTTTCCATCTTTAGGTAAATAAAATTTTCTATTTTGCATTGCACAATCAAAAACAAAAGATTCTCTATAAACATTATTCATTTGACCATATAAATAAGGAGGACGAATACTATATGCATTAGGATTTCTTTTCATAAGTATCTTTTCTGCATCAATTTTATCTGTTCCGTATTTCCCCCAAACTTTATTTACACCCAATTTAGAATCCTCTTTGATTGGTTGTTTGGAAGACTCAGGGTATACAGCACTTGAACTAATCAAAATGTAATCATCATAGCTTTCTATAGCATCAAGCAAGAGCTCAACTTCTTTACCCGTATATGCAGTATCAATAATCATATCAAAATGAATACCACGGAGTAGGTCACCAATGTCGTACCTATCTGCTTTAATAAGGTTTACTCCTTTTGATTGCTCTTTTGTATTTCTATTAAGTACATATACATCAAAGCCCTTTTTTACATAGTACTCTGCAATATATCTACTTACGAATACAGTTCCACCTGTAATCAATATTTTTTTCATCGTTATTCTCCTCATGATATACAACTCTGTTTAAATATTCCATAAATTAAAATAACAAACAAGGTTTTCCACAATGATTGATTCCTGTGATGACCTTAATATATGGAGTACCAATTACTTCATAACCCTTTTGAATCAGTGGTATCTTTTATATATCTAACCTAATAATAGGATATACTTTTATTCCAGCAAAATCAATATTTTATATTTTACCAAAATAAAGATATGCTTTGATGTTTGAAATAAAAAAAACAGCATTTTGAATTTCCCAAAAATAGGATTCAAAATACCGTCAGTATTCCATTTGGTGGAGGTGAGGAGAGTCGAACTCCTGTCCAGAAACAGTCCCACGTATAGATGTCTACAGTTTAGTTCATGACATATTTTCATTAGGTAACCATGAACAGCTCCTAATGAGGTGCCTGATTAGATTTTCATGAAGTACCCCTCAGACATAAGTACTTCCTTATCCTTTGTGTCTTAAGCGCTCACGTTCCTATCAAAGGAGAAAGGGAAGCGTGGCGGCTGCGAACCTATTGTTGGTTATTAAGCAGCAAAAGCCATCCTCTGGTTTCCACCAAAGATGTTAGCTAATTTAGTTTTTCCGTTTAAATTTATTTGGTTATTACGTAACCATTCGACTGCAATCTATACCAAACTTATCCCTGTCGAAACCATGACACCCCCGGTTCTAGGAACATTATGTAGTTTACCACAAAGTGTGATAAACTACAATGATTTTAATAGCGGTTCTTCATCGCTTTTTCGATTTCACGTTTTGCGTCTTTTTCTTTTTGTACATTACGTTTATCGTGTAAATCTTTACCTTTTGCTAACGCTATTTCTAGTTTTGCTAAACCTTTTTCAAGGAAAATAGAAGTTGGAATAATTGTATAACCTTTTAGTTTTACTTTCTGTTCTAACTTCAATATTTCACTTTTATGCAACAACAACTTTCGAATACGTGTTTCATCATGATTGAATCGATTTCCATATTCATACGCAAGAATGTGCATTTCTTTAACATATGCCTCATTTCCTGTGAAACTTATATATGCATCTTTTAGTTGTACATGCCCCTGTCGAAGGGATTTGATCTCTGTCCCCTTCAATTCAATCCCTGCAATAAATCGATCTTCCAAAAAATATTCATGCGAAGCTTTTCGATTTGAGGCAATTATTTTTTTTCCACTCATACATACCTCTCTTGTTAATAGACGATTTCTACTTTGTCATTCATAATTTCATTCACACGATTGATAAAGTATTCTCGTGTTACGTCTTGTCCATAATTGGTTGTCAACATATGGCTTGCGGCTAATTCGTTTGTGTAATCTTTTAGTACATAGGTTCTATAGTATTCCATTTGTCCTCGAATATAGGTAATGGTAGGAAGGAATTGTACATCTTTGATCGTTGTTTCCTTCTTTGTTTTATTATATTCAATTTTCCAACGCGCCATACCACCTAGCATATTATCCGCATTATCTTGGGCTGATAAGAAATTTCCCAGGGAATAAATGACCAATGTTTTATTACCATTTTTACCTGTTACATAATCCATAGGTTGAATCACATGAGGATGTTCTCCAATGATAACATCAACACCTAAATCACTCAAGAACTGTGCTAGGTCTTGTTGTTCCTCATTTGGAGTAAATGCGTATTCACTACCCCAATGCATACTTACTACCATGACGTCACTCACCTTTTTTAAGCGTTCTACGTCATGTTTAATCTTATCCTTGTCAATGAGGTCTACTAAGTAGTCTTTGCCCTCAGGAAGGCTATATCCATTCAATCCATATGTATACCCAAGGATTCCAAATTTCACGCCCTTCTTCTCAATAACTTGTAATTTTTCACTATCTTCTTTTGATGCGTGACTTCCCGTAACACTCATATCCGGAAAATGATTCTTTATATAATTCAATTGATTTAGGATTCCTTGTTCACCTGCATCCATAGAATGATTAGAACTAGCTGCTATCCAGTTAAATCCAGCACTATCAACAGCATCTAGAATCTCATACGGGCTATTAAAGGATGGATAAGAACTCAGTCCAAGTTCACTTCCTCCACACATCGTCTCTTGATTAATATAAGAAATATCCGCATCTTGTGTTAGATAGTTTGTATGTTCATAGATATCTTTGAAATCGTATTTTCCATCTCCAATACTATTGTACATATAAATCGAATTATGGATAAGATTATCTCCAACAGCACTGAAACTAACTTCTACGATATCATCCTTCTCTACCGTTTTTTCTGGTTCTTTCTTAGGTTCTTCTTCATTTAAGTTTCCACTGCATCCACATAAAAGAACCAAAACCATTCCTACACCCAATAATTTTCTCATACTTCTACCTCACAATTTATCGTTTTTTGTTTTTTGTTTTCTTCACAACCAACTCAAAATCAATTTCTCGTTTAAAGCGACTTGCGCCAACACATTGTACAATTACTTTTTGTCCCATGTGATAAACTTTCGCGCTATGTTCTCCAATCAAAGATTTACTCGCATCATCATAATGATAGTAATCATCTTGCATCGTTGAAATATGTACAAGTCCTTCTACTGTATTATCAAGTTCTACAAACATTCCAAACTTTGTAATCCCACTAATAACACCTTCAAAAACTTTCCCAACACGCTCTTCCATATATTCTGCTTTTTTCATATCATCTACTTCGCGTTCTGCGTCAACTGCATTACGCTCTCTTGTACTAGATTGATCTGCTGCAGATTCACACCATGTTTCATCAAAGCTCATTTTATCCACATCATGTAGTTCTTCAAAGACATATTTACGCAACATTCGATGAACCACTAAATCTGGATAACGCCGTATTGGAGAAGTAAAATGCAAATAATTTTTAAGCGCTAATCCAAAGTGTCCGATACAACGATTATCATAACGTGCTTTTTGCATACTTCTCAACATAAAGGTAGATAGTACACTGTAGTTCTCTTGCCCTCTTGCTTCATTTAGTAAGCTTTGTAGTTGTGCAGGGTATACATTTTGGATTCCACCTTGAAAGTTATACCCAAGGGATTTCGCAATACGTGCAAATTCACGAATTTTCTTAGGTTCAGGTGCTTCATGAATTCGATACATGCTAGGTACTTCTAACCAACGAGTATGCATTGCCACGGTTTCATTTGCCGCAATCATAAAATCTTCAATGATACGCTCTGCTTCGCCTCGCTCACGCAATACAATATCTTTTACTTTTCCATTATCATCCACTAGGATACGTGCTTCTTTTGTATCAAAGTCAATGGCACCAAGCTTTTCTCTACGTTTACGTATAATGCCAGATAATACTTTCATATCAATACACATCTTTAATAAATGTGGATATTTTGTTTTTACCTTTTCATCTCCAGCCAATATTTTATTGACATTGGTGTAGGTCATTCTTTCATCGGATTTAATGATAGAAGGATAAATCTTATAATTATGTACTTCTCCCTTTCGATCGATTTCCATCATACATGTTTCGCTCAATCGTTCTACTTTCGGATTCAAAGAACAAATACCATTACATAAAGCATGAGGCAACATAGGCACTACACGATCCACAACATATACAGAAGTACCTCTTGCATATGCTTCTTTATCGATCGCACTTCCTTCTGTTACATAGTGTGAAACATCTGCGATATGTACATACAAACGATACCCATCTTCTATCTTTTCAATCGATATGGCATCATCTAAGTCTTTTGCGTCTTCTCCATCAATTGTAATTGTTAATAGATTACGTAAGTCTTGTCGTTTCTCACACTCTTCTTTACTGATTTTCTCTGGAATCTTTTTAACTTCTGCCATTACTTCATCACTAAATTCCGGATTGATATCCTTCTCTAATAGAATAGATAAAATATCGATACCTGGATCGTACTTATATCCAATTTCTTTTTCAATATGACATTTTAAAACCTGTCCATATCCATCAATCGCAAGAAGAATCTTAGAATCATTTACCAAACGAAACTCATCATAATTGGTAATTTTGAATTTTCGATTGTTCATATAGTTGTCAGGTAAAAAGTAGCGAGATCCCTCTTTTATTTTTACGGTACCGACCACATGTTTTACTTTGTGTTCAAGGACTTCTAAAACTTCCCCTTCTACAGAGCCATCGTTGTTCGTCCATGTTTTCGCATATACTACATCGCCTTCCATACCCAATCCTAAATTGTCTCGATTGATATAGAAGCTTGTATCTTTGGTTTCCACAAACCCAAAACCCTTTGGATTGATACGCAAGTTTCCACTCACATACCCTAACTGTTCGCTTAGATAATAGTGCTCACGATGATCTCTTGCAAGTACTCTTTCTGCTTCTAAGCTATTTAATTCTTTCATTAAATTTGTGAAGGACGTGCTATCTTCCATATCTAATGCTCTAGAAAACTTCGCTGCATCCATTCCCTTATAACTGTTATCTTTTACAAGGGCAATAATTTTTTCTTTTATATTCATAGGTAGCCCTCCTTTATTTTGTATTCCACTACTTATTATAACATTAAAAAAAGACCTTAAACGGTCTTTATTATATAATACGCAAGATTATAACAAGAGCGAAGAATGCAATACCTAAAACTAAGGTAAGATTGGACAATATTTTCTCTGCCCCGCGTTCTTTTACATTGGCAAATAAGTTCAACCCTTCACCAGCACCAAACGCACTACCTAATCCATCTGATTTTCCGCTTTGTAATAAGGAAAGTATGATCAATACGACCGCTATTAACATTAATAAAATTTCAAATATGCTCATATTATCCTCCTTCCTGCTAAACGCTACGTTAGTATTATAGCAAACACTTCACAAAAATACAAACGTTTTTAATTTTTTAGGAAATCTTAGGCATTTGCCTGTTCTTCCTCACGGTGTAATGGCAGTATCGTTTTTTTCTTTACAACCTTTAACATCCACAAACTAGCTGCACAACAAATACCTTCCGTAATTGGGAATGCCCACCATAGCACATCTAATCCAAACATACTGGCAAATATATAAGCCATTGGTATCAACAATACCATCTGACGTAATAAGGTAATCATCAATGATTTGATACCATGGTCCACCGCTTGAAATACCGAACATAAAACAAGTGATATTCCTGCAAATACAAAGGAAATACTAATGATTCTTAAAGATGGAATTCCAATGTTAAGCATCTCTTCTTTTGCGTCAAATAGATACAATAATTGTTCTGGAATCCACTGGAATATGATAGAACCCGCTATCATAATGACACAAGAAATCAACAATGAAAAATGAATTGCCTCTAAGATACGTTCTTTTTTACGTGCTCCATAATTATAGGAAATGATTGGAATCAAGGCATTGTTCATCCCTGATACCGCCATAAATACGAATTGTTGTAGTTTGAAATAGATACTGAATACGGATACTGCAAGTGCTGAGAATGTAGCAAGAATCATATTCATGAATACCGTCATAAAGCTCATAATAGACTGCATAAGAATCGCAGGGATTGCGATTACATAAATCTTCTTTACCAAAGGAAGCTGTAAATGAAATTTACTCAAGCGCAAATCGATTTCTTTTACTTTATGCTTAGTAATCATAATTCCTAGTACCATGGCAACCATTTGTCCAATGACTGTCGCAATCGCTGCCCCACTCACTCCCATTTTTGGAATCCCAAAATATCCAAAGATGAAGATTGGATCTAGTATGATGTTTGTGAGTGCTCCCACACCTTGAATAATCATATTATAAATTGTATTTCCAGTCGATTGCATAATACGCTCATACGTAATCTGTACAAATACTCCTACAGAGAAAATCGTACAAATACGCATATAAGATATTCCCATTTCTAAGATTGCGGCGTCTTGGGTAAACAAGCGCAAAAACATCTCTGAGAAAAAGATTCCAAGGATTGCAAAGACTGCCCCGTTTAATAGCGATAATAATATCCCATGCAAAGCAACTTGTGCTGCCTGGTCTTTTTCTTTCTGCCCAAGATATCTGGATAACAATGCATTGATACCAACACCTGTACCACAAGCAACAGCTACCAATATCATTTGAATTGGATAACATAGAGACACGGCTGCCAATGCATCTTCTGAAACTCTTGCGACGAACATACTATCGACAATGTTATATAATGCTTGTACTAGCATAGATACCATAATAGGTAACGACATTGTCATGATGAGTTTTTTCATCTGCATACTTCCCATTTTGTTTTCTTTCATAATTTATACCTCCTAAATTTTTCCACAGAAAAAAGGAACCCGGGAGTTCCTCTCTACACTTCGATAGTTTCTTATGTTGTTATGCAAAGCGAGGTACTACATGATATGGGTCATCATGTACGCACTTATATTGTATACAATAATGAAAGAAAGTGCAAGTCCTCTTTTTTAGTGCTTATAAATATTATAAAATGCAGATTTGCCTGGGAATACAGCTACATCACCAAGTTCTTCTTCAATTCGTAACAATTGGTTGTATTTCGCAATACGATCTGTTCTTGACATAGAACCTGTTTTGATTTGACCAGCATTGAATGCCACTGCGATATCCGCGATTGTAGTATCTTCAGTTTCACCACTACGATGAGATACGACTGCAGTATAACCATGTTTCTTTGCCAATTCCATCGCATCGAAAGTTTCACTTAAAGTACCGATTTGGTTTACTTTAATCAAGATTGAGTTAGCGATGTCTTTATCGATTCCTTCCTGTAAAATTTCAGGATTTGTAACGAATAAATCATCACCCACTAACTGAATTTTCTTTCCAAGGTGTTCGGTTAATTTCTTCCAACCATCCCAATCTCTTTCACCTAATCCATCTTCAATAGAAATAATTGGATATTTCTCTACTAATTCATCATACCATGCGATCATTTCATCCGTAGTTTTTGATCCTTGCCCGGATTTCTTTAGATCGTACATTTTGCTTTCTGTATTATAGAATTCACTTGCCGCAACATCCATTGCGATGCAAATATCATCTCCTGCTTTATACCCTGCAGCTTCGATTGCTTCCATGATGCATTTTAAAGGAGCTTCGTTGTCTTCTAAATTTGGCGCAAATCCACCTTCATCTCCAACAGCCGTTACTTGACCTTTATCTTTCAATACTTTCTTCAAAGCATGGAAAACTTCCGCACCCATTTGAATTGCCTCGCGAATACTTTTTGCCCCAACTGGCATGATCATAAATTCTTGGAAATCTACAGATGAATCCGCATGACTTCCTCCATTTAATACATTCATCATTGGAACTGGTAATGTTTTCGCATGAATCCCACCTAAGTAGCGATATAATGGCATTTCAAAGTATGCCGCAGCTGCGTGTGCTACTGCTAAAGAAATACCTAAAATTGCATTGGCTCCATATTTTGATTTATCTTTGGTACCATCTGCTTCAATCAAAGCTTTATCAATACCCGCTTGATCGCATACATCCATACCTAATACAACATCAATTAAAACGTTGTTAACATTTTCAACCGCTTGTAAAACACCTTTTCCACCATAACGAGACTTATCTCCATCTCTTAGTTCTAAGGCTTCACGTTCACCAGTAGAAGCACCACTTGGCACCATAGCGCGTCCCATAATACCGGATGCAGTTTCTACTTCAACTTCTATTGTTGGATTCCCTCTAGAATCCAAAATCTCTCTTGCATGTACATCTGTAATCATTGACATAAATACGTCCTCCTTATATCTTGCTTACGTGCTCAGTATAACACACCCACAAAGGTAGTAAAAGAAATACGCTCAAAGTACATAATTCCACATGTTCATGCGTTATTTGATAAGTTCTCTTAAGTTATCAATCGTATGTGTAGGTTGTATTTGTAAACGTTCAATATCTTCTCTACTGTGCACTCCGCTCGTTACAAAAATAGTTTGTACATCATTGTCTACTCCTAACAAAATATCTGTCTCTAAATTGTCACCCAACAATATACAGTCTTCTTTTTTTAAATCAAAATAAGACAACGCTTCTTCTAATATTGGCGCATATGGTTTTCCAATCCTAGGACTTTCTTTTCCAATCGCATATTCAAACATCGCAACAATAGAACCATTCCCCATATGAAAACCGCCAGGTTGTGCTAACAAACGATCGTTATTTGTTCCAATCAGTTGTGCACCTTGTGTTAAATAATGCAATGCCTTAGAATATTTTTCATAAGTACCTGTTGTATCTAACCCTACAAAAACAAAATCTACATTCTCTTCCGTGATTTGAAAGCCACTATCTAGTAATGCTTCTCTTAATCCATCTTGTCCAATATAGTATGCGTTTCTTCCTTCATATCTCGATGCACAATAGCGAGCAGCTGCCATACTAGATGTAAAGAAATGTTCTTCTTTGATTCCTGTGAATCCCATTTTCTCCATATGTTCTACATTTTGACGTTTTGTTCGCTTTGCGTTATTTGTTAAAAATACAAAATGTTCCCCTTTTTCAAGTAATGCATCAATAAATTCTTTTGCCCCTTCGATGATTTCTGTACCCCTGTACATAGTACCATCTAAATCAATTAAATATGTTTTCATAAATGTCCCTACTTTCTTTACCCTTTTATCATAGTAGAAAGGGAACATTTGTCAAGTATCTCTTATCTAGATCTTGTCTTTTTCTTCTTAGGATTTACTAACAACAATCCTATTAAAACGAGTGCTACTGGCCAATAGTTTGCGACTACGTAGTTGAAGCTCATAGCGATTTGCTCAATATCAAAATTTGGCTTGATAAGCAAAATCACGCCAGTAATCATAATAATGAGACCCGCTCTTTCTTTCATAACATCACTTCCTGTGTTCATTATAGTATTTGTACTTGCATAATTTTGTCACTTCATGCGAAAAAAAAGAATCTTATCTCTAAGATTCTAATTAGAATTCAACTTTTTCTAATTCAGCATAACTAATTTCTGTTGGTGTTTCACGTCCGAATAGGATTGTAAGTACAACTGCAGTTTGTGTATCATCATGTAATTCTTCTACACTACCTTCTACATTCGCAAATGCACCACTTAAAATACGTACACGATCTCCAACTTCATAATTAATCTGTACTTTACGTTCGCTCATTCCTAAACGACGTAAAATGCTTTCCATTTCTTCATCCGCAACAGGGAATGGTTTTGCACCACCACCAGATGAACCGATAAACCCAGTAACTCCTGGAGTATTACGCACGATATACCATGCTTCATCTGTCATCATCATTTCTACGAATAAATATCCACTGAACAAGTTTGTAGTCTTTTCAACTTCTTTCCCGTTCTTATACTCTATTTCTTTTTCTTCTGCGACAACAATACGAAACAACTTGTCTTGCAAGCCCATTGTTTCAACACGACGCATTAAGTTTTCTTTTACACGATTTTCATGTCCTGCATAGGTATTAACTACATACCATTCTTTTTGAATTTCCTGGTCCATATAATACCTCCTATATTCCGATTACTTTCAAGAATGCTGATGTCACAAACTGACATAAATAGAAGAATACACCAAGAAAGAACACAAACAGGAATACTGTCATACTATCTCTTGCTAAATCTTTTCCCTTAGGCCATTGGATCTTTTTTGTTTCACTAATAATTCCACTGATACTAAACCATTTCATATGTGATCCTCCTTATTTCGTCTCTTTATGGATGGTGTGCTTACCACATTTCTTGCAAAATTTGTTTAATTCAATACGCTGTGTATGCGTTTTTTTGTTTTTTGTTGTTGTATAATTTCGAGAAAGGCATTCTGTGCATGTCAAAATTACTTTATCGCCCATAAAAAAAACACCTCTTTCTTGCCTATTAACTTTATCATAAAGTCATGATTTCGTCAATTCATCATTATTTTCTTTTTTGTTTTCTGATTTTACGTAGTGTGTTATCTACTTTCTTTGTATTGATTTGTAACTGTTGTGATATCTGCACATACGTATACCCTTGCATACGTAAATCAAAAATACGCTTTTCCATAGGCGATAATTTTCTCTTCGCTTTAAGGATACGATCACATACAGTCGCTGGAATTTCAGTTGTTTGAGACTCCATTATATCCAAATATGTATACTGTTCATAAATATCACGAACTTGCATATCCAATGATAACGTGAAACGTTCACACGCACTCTTGTAAGTGAAACGTTCACGATAGTCATCAATCATTGCATTTCGAAATACATCTGCATAATAACAAAAGAAAGCCACGTCACAATCCACACGATAATTATCCACAGCTTGTAAGAGTTTTATACGTGCCAATTGCATCAAATCATCGTAACAGATTTTTCGATCCATATTCTTTTTATAACGCTTGATGGTAGCCTTTGCGAAACCTTCATACTTTTCAAGTAAAAGGCGCAACGCTATTTCATCATTTGAATGTATTAAATATATGAGTTCATAATCATTCTCATAGTGCATAATATCCTCCCATTATGGGAGTAAGTACTATAACGGATTTCTTTGTGAATGAATTTGATATAAAAGAATCGCACAAGCAACAGAAGCATTTAAGGAAGAAACACTTCCCTCCATTGGTAATCTTACACAGAAGTCACAGTTCTTTTTTACCAAAGAACTAATACCAAAGCCTTCACTACCAACAACTAACACCAAAGGCATATCATAACGTCCCTGACGATAATCCACAGAATTATCAAAATCAGCACCCGCAATCCAATACCCTTGCTTCTTTAGATACTTCAAAGATTGCGCAAGATTGGTTACCATCGCAACTTTAACTGTATCAATAGCACCCGTAGAAACCTTAGCGACAGTAGGAGTCAACTTCACATTGCGATGTTTTCCGATGATTACACCATCCACTCCAACACAATCACAAGTTCTAAGAATAGCCCCAAGATTATGAGGATCTTCTAAACCATCCAACATAACCAACAAAGGTGTTTTTCCTTTTGGAATATCCGCAAGAATATCTTCTATTTCATATGTTTTATAATCCTCTATTTTTGCCGCAATTCCTTGATGATTACTCGCCTGTAATAGTTGATCCATCTTCTTTCGTCCCATTTTTTTCAAAGGAATATTGTGTTTTTTGATTTCTAGTTCAAACTCCGCATCATTCATATGTTCAAACATAACGATTTCATATATCTTCTTATCATCGGATAAGAGTTGTTTCACAACATTTTTACCATATACATACTGTGTCATTGTAATTCTCCTATAGTTTGAATGGCTAACCATAATTCTTGTAGACGCTCTTCCTGTTTCATCAGATAAAGATATCCAAATAAAGACTCTAGTCCTGTTGCCTTACGATAAGTTAATACATCTGCATTTTTAGCTTTGCTTTTGGGATTTGTATTTCTCCCTCTTAAAACAATGGACCATTCTTCTTCTGTGAAAAAGTTTTGATTCTGTAGTGTCTCTAGGAAATAAGCCTGTGCTTTTGCGCTAACCCATCCTTCACTTTTCTTCTGTAGTATTTTAGATTGTTGATACCCCATGGAAAGCAGTTTTTCACGTACAAACAGTGACATGACCGCATCCCCTATGTATGCTAGAGAAGTTCCATTATACTCTCTAACATTCATTAAAGGATTCCTCTTTCAATCAATTGTGCACGATATTCATCTGCATGTTCAAAATCTTTTTCCTTAACTGCAGCTTTCCATTTTTTGTGCAAGTCTTTATCTTCTTCGCTCATTTCAAGACGAATATTCTCAATTCCAAGCACATCCAACATCTTTTCTACTGCACATACTTGTGAAGATAGTACTTTGACATCTACTTCACGTTGACGAATGGTTTGATTCAATACTTTCACTGCGTCAAACAATGCCGCAAATGCATTTGGTGTATTCAAATCATCCTGCATAGCTTCTATAAAAGGAGCAAATACATCGTTATCCATGGTTGTCCCTATCGTTTCATCTTCAAGAGATAGCTTTACATAGGCTTGTTTCAATGATGTTTGTATTTTATTTAACTCTGTACGAGCTGTATCAATACCTTCTTCATTGATATTTAAAGGACTACGATAATGTGTAGATAACATTAACCAACGAAGAACATTCCCTCCGATTTTCGCAATCATATCTTTTGCCCAGATTACATTTCCTAAGGACTTTGACATCTTTTCACCATCAATATTAACCATTCCATTATGAATCCAATAATTAGCGATAGGAGTCTTAAAAGCTGCACGTGATTGCGCAATTTCATTTTCATGATGTGGGAATTTTAAATCCATTCCACCACCATGAATATCAATTAAAGGCTCTTTGAATTCTTGATTGATCATAACTACACATTCAGTATGCCAACCAGGACGCCCTACAGACCAAGGAGAATCCCATTTGATTCCATCTTCTGTACGTTTCCACAAAGTAAAATCCAAAGGATTTTCTTTTTTACTATTTTCATCAATTCTCGCACCAACAATCAAATCATCAACTTGTTGATTGGATAAATTCCCATATTGTTCAACGCTACCCACACGAAAATAAACATCACCATCTACAGCATATGCATTTCCTTGTTTTACTAACAACGCTATAAAGTCAATGATGGCATCCATAGTTTCTGTAACCTTAGGTACAGAATCAGGCATCATCGCATGTAAACCTAAACGATCGTCATTGTATGCATTGATAAACTTTTCCGTTATAACTGATTCACTTACTCCACACTCTTTCGCAACTTTGATAATTTTATCATCAACATCGGTGTAGTTTGAAACCATTTTTACGTTGTAACCAATCGCCTGAAAGGTTCTTTTCAGAGTATCGAATACAACGATTGGCCGGGCATTCCCCACATGTGGATAATTATATACGGTTGGTCCACATACATACATCCTTACTTCATTCTCATGAATTGGTTTAAATTCTTCTAATTTTTGTTCCATACTATTAAATATTCTCATGTTCATATCTCCTTTAGAAATAAAAAAAGCAGTTCATAGAGACGCTTATACGCGCGGTTCCACTCTATTTGAAACATGCTTCCACTTTTCTTACGTTAACGCCGTTCATACGTATCTTCTACATTTTCGAAGGATCCCTCAAAGGTGCATTCTTTATACTACACATTTTCTGCTTCCACCATTCAGAAATCGCTGTTATGTGTTGATCTATAAATACTATTCCTCATCAAAGGTTTATCGTGTATTCAGTATAACAAGTCTTTCCATATATTTCAATAAAAAGCCTTCTATTTCTGTTTCTCTTCTTTTTCCTTTTTTAATTCATTACTAATATCCATAAATTGAGCAAGCAAATCTTCACTTAATCCAGATTCTTTTAAATCATTGATGTATGCAGCATCTAAATCATCCACATCTTTTAATCCGTTTGTTTCTCCAGGAATCAATCTTGTCTTTACTGCCATAGAAATCACCTCTTCTTTATATTTTATGATGAAGTTGCTAAAAAATCAAACAAAAAAGCCGGAATTTATATCCGACTTCTTTATGTAACCATATAGTTCTAGAATTAAGCTAATTCAGAGAAGTATTTGATTGTTCTAACCATCTGGCTAGTGTAAGAGTTTTCGTTATCATACCAAGAAACAACCTGAACTTGAGTGTTTCCATCAGCCATTTCGATAGCCATAGTTTGAGTAGCATCGAATAATGAACCATATTTGATTCCGATAACATCGCTAGAAACGATTTCATCAGTTGTGTAACCGAATGATTCGTTAGAAGCAGCTTTCATAGCAGCGTTGATTTCGTCAACTGTAACTTTTCCTTTAACAACAGCAACTAAGATTGTAGTTGATCCTGTAGGAGTTGGAACACGTTGAGCAGAACCGATTAATTTTCCTTTTAATTCAGGAATAACTAGACCGATAGCTTTTGCAGCACCAGTAGAGTTAGGAACGATGTTTACAGCTGCAGCACGTGCACGACGTAAATCACCTTTTCTCTGAGGTCCATCAAGAGTCATCTGATCTCCTGTGTAAGCATGAACTGTTGTCATGATACCACTTTGGATAGCAGATAAATCATTCAATGCTTTCGCCATAGGAGCTAAGCAGTTTGTTGTACAAGAAGCAGCAGAGATAACTGTGTCTTCAGCTTTTAATACATCATGGTTTGTGTTGAATACGATAGTTGGAAGGTCGTTTCCTGCAGGAGCAGAAATAACAACTTTACGAGCACCAGCTTCAACGTGAGCGCTAGCTTTTTCTTTTGTTAAGTAGAAACCTGTACATTCTAGTACAACGTCTACCCCTAATTTACCCCAAGGTAAGTTTTTAGCATCAGCTTCTGCATAGATTTTAATTTCTTTTCCATCTACAGTGATTGAATCTTCACTTGCAGTTACTGTATCAGCTAAAGCATAACGTCCCTGTGCTGAATCATATTTTAATAAGTGAGCAAGCATCTTAGGAGAAGTTAAGTCGTTGATTGCAACTACTTCGTATCCTTCAGCTCCGAACATTTGTCTGAATGCAAGACGTCCAATACGTCCGAATCCATTAATAGCAACTTTTACTGTCATCTTCAAAGTCCTCCTTTTTAACATCTCTATTATACGTACTATACATCCAATTGTCAATTGACAATCTTTTCACTTGTGCACTTTTTTTGTACTTTTTACGCAATCTTCACAATTCCTAAAAATCCTTTAAAATAAGGCTTTTCAGAAAGAATGCTTTCCCTGAGTAATGTAAACGATTACAAGCGCTATGACAGTTTTGCCACCCCTTCCAGTATTAAATTTCATACTTCGAGCATACTGTGTATAGACTGGAGTTGATACCATGGTGATTGTACCAACCATCATAGAAAAAAATGCAAGCAGTGAACGAGTTTATGATTTATATTCATGTCTGTTAAAGGAAAGAATTATTATTTTAACTGGAGAAATTGATGACAATATGTCGTCCTCAATATGTGCCCAACTGTTATATTTGTCCAGCATTAGCAATGATCCCATTCAAATGTATATCAATTCCCCTGGGGGAAGTGTCAGTGCAGGTTTAGCCATTTATGATATTATGAACTATATCAAATGTGAGGTGTCTACCATTTGCATGGGTATTTGCGCAAGTATGGCAGCGGTGCTATTAAGCGCTGGTACAAGTGGAAAACGCTGCGCCCTATCGAATAGTGAAATTATGATCCATCAGCCGTTAGGAGGCATGCAAGGGCAAGCCAAGGACATGGAGATAGCGGCACAACACATGCAACTTGTAAAACAAAGACTTTATTCCATTCTTAGTAATCACACCAAACAAAATAAAGAAACCATTATGAAAGATTGTGATCGTGACTACTATATGAACGCAAACGAAGCCAAATCTTATGGAATTATTGATGCCATTATTTAAAAAGGAAACTTATGTTCCTTTTTTTTATGAATTTCTGACCTAAATATGATACTCTTATAGTAATAGATCTCAAAGGGGAATCGTATGAAAATAGAACGTTTACTTGCTATGATTATAATCTTACTACAAAACAAAAAAGTAACTGCTAGTTATCTAGCGGAACGTTTTCAAGTGTCCAAACGAACCATTTATCGAGATGTAACAGATCTAACACTTGCAGGCATTCCCATCATCACCAATACCGGAAGTGATGGTGGTATTATGATTAGTGAGGATTATAAAATAGATAAAACACTCTTTACTAAAAAGGAACTAGAAGCGATATGTAGTGGTCTTTTATGTTTGGATAGTATTTCCACAGATAATCGATATCAAAATGTTATTTCAAAATTTGCCTCAACAACAGAAAACATGTACATCGCAAACCATATCATGATAGATTTATCTTCCCACTATAAAGATAAACTGTCCATAAACATTAAGAAACTACATCAAGCAATTGAAGATTCTAACGTTATCGCCTTTCAATATCATAATGCAAATGGTGAAAGTCTTCGTTATGTTGAACCCTATATTATAGTCTTTCAATGGTCAAGCTGGTATGTGTTAGGTTTTGAATCTTGTAAAGATACGTGTAAATTGTTCAAACTATCTAGAATGACGAATCTTTCTATCACCTCTCAATGCTTTTCATTAAGAGAAATCCCAAGTGAAAGCCTTGATTTTCATCATTATTTTACAGATGAAATACACGCAGAAGTCTTATTTGACGCAAGTGTTCGCTATCGCTTGATCGATGAATATGGAAATAATAGCTTTCAAGAACTAGATAATGGCTCTCTTCTCTTTACCTTTCCATTCACCAATGAAGAATATCTTCTAGAATGGATATTAAGCTTCGCAGATAAAGCAGAACTCATACAACCAGTTAACCTTCGTAAAGTAATAAAAGAAAGAGCACATAAACTTTTACTTAAATATGAAGAACACTGACACACAGGTGTCAGTAAGCCTATGTTATTCTTTAAGAAAAGGAGGATGGCATATGATAGAATCAAGATGTGGTAGTACATGTAGTACATGTACATACAAAGAACAAACGGGTTGTCTTGGATGTGTAAACATAAAACAACCATTTTGGGGTGAATGTCCATTGAAGTCTTGTTGCGAGACAAAAGGACACGATCATTGTGGTTTGTGTGAAGAGTTTCCTTGTGCATTGTTGACGCAATTTTCATACGATGAAAAACAAGGAGATCAAGGGAAACGAATTGCAAATTGTAAGTTATGGTTAGATTTATAAGGAGGAATTAATGTGGCAACAACAATAGATTATATAGAATATGTATGTGAACAAATACAAGGAGTAGGTGAACTTCGCTACCGTAAAATGTTCGGTGAATATATGGTATATATTAATGATAAACCTATTTTATTGGTATGTGATAACACTGTATTCGTAAAAAAGCTTCCATGTATTGAAGAACTTATGAAAAAAGCAGAAACTGGACTTCCTTATACAGGGGCAAAGGAACATTACATACTAGATATCGATAATCGTGATTTCGCAAAACAAATCATTGAAATAATAGAACCTGTTACTCCCCTACCAAAACCAAGAACAAAAAAGAAGAAATAGTATACATTACAAATACATTCCACTCATGCAAAGAAAGCATTAAAAAACTGTCATGAAATTTTCATATTCTTGACAGTTTTTTACTCTATATATCATAAATATCTTAATACTTAGGAATGTCCAAACCAAGTTCATTTGAAAGTTCGTTTACATGTTTTTTTGCAGGGTTCACATATACAGCACTTTTATGGAAACAAGATATACTGTTATAGAAATACGTTCTCGCTTCTTCTTTATCTCCCAAAGTTAGGTATTGTTCACCTATGAGATATACCATAACACCCAATGCAAAACCAGAATGCTTCTTACTGTTAATTTCCGCATCAAGTACATCAATATAATCCGTTCTATGATTGATCATGACTTCAAACGCCTGCTCATTATATGCAAGAAAAGAAGGTTCCCCTAATTCTTGTATTTTATTTAATAGTTTTTCACTATATTCACGATCACCTTTTAATAAGAAGTAGTGATAGTACATTTCAAGGAAACTTTTTTGTTGTTCAAAGTTAAATTCCTTTTCAAGTGTGGCATCTAATTCCTTTTTAAAATTTTTCTCGTTACCCAAGTTTGAATATGCACGTAATCTATAAAGTGTACATACATAATCACCCATAAATCTTTGTGTCATTTTCTGTTTACTTAATTGAATCACTTTAGAATTCTCATTGTTATTAATTGCTTTTGTGATTTTATTTACACAAAATCCTTTTACAATATAGTACATTAAAATACAAACAATCAGTATGCCAAATATAATAATAGTAAAAATATTCATATGTTTTCCTCGTTTATTTTTCTAAAAAAGACCATAGAGAATCCCTATGGTCTTTATCCATTGTACATGTCCATGTACAAAGTAGGATGAGAGAGCTTTTTGCGAAACATTATTCTGGCATTGTTACTTTAATACCATCTTTTGATAACTGATCAACAACGTTCTGAATTGCTTTAAGAGCGTCATCACCTGTTTTTGGAGCTGGAGCAGGTTCTGGATAAGAATACCATTCAACAAGTGGTGTATATCCACCATTGATAGTTTTTCCATCTTGATCCATTGCTTTAGAGTCACCAGCGAAGATTCCGAATGCACATCCTACGATTCCTGTGATAAGGATTAAGATGATACATTTGATTGGAGACCAACCTTTTTTGATTAATGAGTAAAGTCCGATTGTAATCATTAATGGAATCAATTTAGGTAAGATACCATTTAATAATCCTTGGATGTTGATTGCAGGTTCACCAACGTAGATACGTAATGAAGTTGAACCATAAGTAGCGATCAAACCACCTACAACGAAGATACCTAAGATAGAAGCAGCACGTGTGAATTCTTTCGCGTTGCTTGTAAGCATAGTTACAGCTTTTGTACCTAAGTTATAAGACCAGTGCATTAACCACCAACGAACTACGAATTGAACAGCATTGAAGATAACTAGGAATAATACAGCACCAATGATGCTACCATCCATTGCTAAGTTAGCTGTTAAACCAGCAGTAATAGGAACTAATGTTAACCAGAACAATGCATCACCGATTCCACCTAATGGACCAGCTGCAGAGATACGTACGGAACGAATTGTGTCAGTATCTGCTTTGTTTTGTTCAAGAGATAATACAATACCCATAACGAATGTTACTAAGAAAGGGTGAGTATTCAAGAAATCAAGGTTGTGAGCCATAGAAGCTTTTAAGTCTTCTTGGTTTGTATGGATTTTCTTTAATCCTGGTAAGATACCCCATAACCAACCACAAGCTTGCATTCTTTCATAGTTGAATGATGCTTGTAAGAAACAAGACATCCATACCATTTTGTTTAATGTACCTTTATCCAACTGTGGAGCAGGTGTTAAATCTTGATAATTCTTAGGAATATTATATGCCATCAGTAACACCTCCTACATTTGAACCAGCATTTGATTTGATTTTTGTGTTAATTTGATAGTCGTACAATGCGATTGCAACACCAACAAATGCACAAAGTAATAAAGTTGCTCCAGAAATAGCTGCTAAGTTATTGCAGATGACTGCCATAGTGAAACCTGCAAGCAAGAATCCCCACATTTCGCCAGACATCATAACTTTCATAAGAATAGCAAATCCGACGAACTTCATAGCTCCACCGGCAGCGTCTAATCCAGCCATTACCCAAGAGTATTGGAATGATAAATCTTTTAATGCCATACCTAATTCAGAACCACCATATAGACCAGCAACAGCTAATGCTCCAAATAGAACACCTAAAACTCCCATTTCCATGAAGTTAATGTTACGGATTCCAGTTGCGTTAGCAGTTTCAGCATAAGCATCAGCTTTTGCCATCATACCAGACATAATTGTGAATGTTAATGTAACTGCATACTGTCCGAATACTGCGAAAGGAATCGCAAGACCCATTGCAGCACCTACACCGTCTGCTGTAGCTTCCATTCCCAAAGAGATTGCGAATACGGTTGCCATGATACCACCAAGAATTGCGTTAGGTGGCTGTGCTCCTCCGATTGGCATAGAACCAATTTGAATTAACTGATAAGCACCACCAACTACGATACCAAGTTCTGGTTTACCTAAGATTGCTCCAATGATTGGACACAATACGATTGGTTGATATAAAGATTCTAAGAAACTAAATTGATCAATACCCATAATAAAGGCAACAATGAAGACCAATAAAGCCTGAATAATACTTACTTCCATGTTGTTTCTCCTTTCAAATTTGTAAAATTGAATTTGTTAATTATTATTTAAATAATTTATCAGTACTTTCGGTAGCTGTGTCTGGAACACGTTTGATTTCCAGTTCAACCCCTAAGTCCTGAAGTTTTTTGAAACATGCAACATCAGCATCATCCACTGCAACAGTAGTAGCAACTTGACGTTTTCCTTCTGCCATGTGCATGTTACCAATATTGAGTTTCTTAATTGGAACTCCACCTTCAACTAATTTTAGTACATCTTGTGGGTTCTCACAAATGATTGCAATTTTCTGAGCTGGACTAGCTTTATCGATAATTGCGCAAGTTTTTTCAATCGTGAAGAATCTTGTTTGTGCATATGCAGGTGCAGCCATGTTCATTAATCCCTGACGGAATTCATCATGTGCTACGCTGTCATTTGCTACGAGCAGTAAGTTTGCACCTACGACTCCACACCATTGTGTAGCGACCTGTCCATGAATTAGACGGTTGTCGATACGTGTTAATACAATGTTTGGCATTTTGCTCTCTCCTTTCTACCAAATTAAACGTGAACTAATTTACTTGATCCTGATGAGGTGGACCGAGTAAGTAAACCCTTTCAGTTCACCTTGATTCTATGCTAAAAAACGGAAGAATTCTTTACACTTTTTATTGTCTTATTTGCACTTTTTAACAACTTTTTGCACTTTTGACCCATAATTTGTACAAATTTGCATTTTTCTACATACAAGCTACAAAAAATTACATATATATGTGAATTGTGTGATGATTTTTGTAAAAAGCTCTTTTTTTATTCATTCTTCACATTAATGTAAATGCTTTCATAGAAAATGCGTTTTTTCATCGTTTTCACATCAATATAAATACATATCTTTTTGCTTTATACTAGCAAGCAAATTTGATATACTAGAGTGGAAGAGGTGATCAACCGATGTTTAATAAAACAACAAGCTTTATTTTTAATAAATACGGAGAAATTGTAAATGAAATAAATCGTCGACAATCTTTAAAATTAAACCATTCCGTTCTTAAGTTGAAAGACAAATCCTTTGATACCTTTTATTCCTACAACACAGATATTTATGTGAAAGTATTATCTGGTATTGTGATGCTTGTCGTTAGCGAAGATGAAGATGCTAAGAACTACGAACGATTTGTCATTCATCGTTTCATTAAAATTAAAAAGAATGTTCGATTCAATTTCTTATGTATTTCTTCAAATGCAAAAGTTGAAATCGAAACGGACTTTAAATCAAAGAAAAGTACTCACGAAACATATCAAGACATACCAATCGTATATGACCCTATAATTTCTTCTATTAATATTAAAGAAATTCTTGGATACTATTATCAAGTACGAAATGCGAATTATACCTTCCCTGGTGAAAAACATGAGTTTTGGGAACTTACCTTCATCGATAATGGTGAATTAGAAACCACAGTTGATGATGAAACGTATAAGTTAGATGAAATGGATTTGATTCTTTATGCACCAGGTCAGTATCACACACAAAAAACTGGTGATTCAAAATCTTGTTCCTATTTAACCATTTTATTTGAAATGGATGTGCCGGAACCATTCTTATTAACCAACCGTGTATATCATGCACATCGTGATATCCATACAGCACTTAACAATTTTATTAAAATCAGCAGTAATGAGATGTTATACGATAGTGAATTAATGTTATGTTATCTAAAAGAAATGATTATCAAAATTTTACAGTACGATTTCTTAACAAGTTCCCCTATCGCATCTACTCCAATGCAACAACGATTTGAAAGCGAATTATTAAATGAAATTATCATTTATATTAATGAACACGTGTATGAGCAGTTAACAATTGAAGAAATATGCATGAAATTCTTAATTTCTAGATCAAGTCTTCAAACCTTGTTCAAAAACAATCTAGCCGTTGCGCCAAAGCAATATATCAGTGATTTAAAGCTTAGTAAGAGTAAATTATTAATCAAAGAAAGTATTTATACAATTAGTGAAATATCTAGTATGTTAGGATTTACATCGATTCACTACTTCTCTCGTAAATTCAAACAACAATACGGGATTACTCCTACAGATTACGCAAAAACAATCTACAACTAAAAAAGGTGTCCACTCGACACCTTTTCATTTGCTTATTAAATACCGTCTTCAGGAATTTCCTGTACTACAGGTACAAATTCATAACGAACAACTTGATCTTTACCAGTGTTCATAGCCATTTCAGTAAGAGCTGGCAACTCTTCGATGAATTTACGAGCCATATTAACTTCGATCATCATTGGAAGGTTTGTTCCTGCTAATACTTCTACGTTTCCTTTAGGATAACCAATTGTAACTGCAGTTTTAAATGGAGAACCTCCACCTAAGTCAGAAAGAACTAAAATTCCTTCACAGTCTTTCAATTGATCAAACGCTTTGTTTAATTCTCTTTCTAAATCTTCAACAGAATATTCTTGTAAGAAGTCTACTGCTACATAATTTTCAGGTTCTCCTGCAATTAATTGAAGTGAGCTTGTTAATCCTGTTGCAAAATTACCGTGTCCTGTTACGATTAATCCAATCATTTTTTATTTCCTCCTATTATTTTTTTGTATATGGGTGTAAAATAACACCTTTTACTACACGATTTACTTCTCCTGTTGGACATGGATTGTCTGGAGTTAGATCATATGCTAATGATTTGAACAATGCGATGATCTGTGCAGCAATAATGTAGTTGAATCCTAAGAATGCATTATTGTGTTCATTATCTAATTCAAATGCGAATGAGTAATCTACTAAACTAGCGATTTCAGCATCTTTTTTGTTCATGATAGCAACAAGTTTGTTTCCTTTACGCTGAGCACTCATTTCTTTGATTAAATCGACTTCATATTGGCGAGTATATGCATCATCACTAACATACACAACAGTTAATGTTTCATCGTTGATGATAGATTTTGGTCCATGACGGAATCCCATAGGAGTATCGAACATAGTTGCTACTTGACCAGCAGTAAGTTCCAACATTTTCAATTGGCTTTCCTGTGCAATACCTTTTAAGCAGTTTGCTCCAAGATAAACAATACGATTGAAATCATAAGTATCAACGATATTCTTTAATGTAGACCATTCATTAGCCAATGCTTTTTCACTTGCATTGATAACATCGTTCATTTCAGCTTTTACGCTATCTAATTCATCTAATGAGAAGCATAATAAAGTAGCTAACATCATATTTGAGAAACTAGAAGTCATCGCAAAACTTTGATCATGCGTTTCTGGAGTTAAATTGATTGCGTATGCATTATCTCTTTTTTCTGCAGCTTTTGATAAAGCACCTTCTGCATTACAAGTGATGAATAAGTGGAATAAGTTTTTACCACATACCTCATCCGCAACATCTACTGCACCAACAGATTCTGGAGAGTTTCCACTACGTCCATAAGATACTAATAATGTTGGTTTTGTTTGTGATAAATAGTTTTCTGGAGTTGCTACAATATCTGTAGTAGCATATGATTTAGTCTTAAAGTTTGTTCTTTTAGAAACATATGTATAAATTGCATTTCCTACGAATTCACTAGTACCAGCACCAGTTAAGATAATATCGTAATCATCATGCTTCGTTACATTTTCAATAAATGCTTTTAATTCTTCTTTGTGATCTTCAACCTGCTTGATTGTTTTTGCCCAAGTTGAAGGCTGTTGATTGATCTCAGTTGCTGTGAATACACCCTTTAGTGTTTCCCATTCATTTTTTTCTTTTCCGAATACCATGTTTTATCGCTCCTTTTCTGGATTTGGTAGTGAAATCCTTTACATTACGTCCTCATTATATAATAGTGTTTGTAAAAAAACAACGGATGTAATTCAATGTTGTTAATTTGTGCAAAATGTTTGCTAATTTAATATCCTGTTTTAGTAGACGAAAAATATAATACCATATATAATGTTACCTAGAGGTGAATGAGATGAAAAATAAAAATGTCAATAAAAAGAAGACAAAGAAAAATGCTGCTGAAGAATTAGCGGGTATTCATATATACAAAGATGATCATAATCGATATGTATATTATGATATTTTTAGTAAATGTGGCTATGTTATCAATAATGTACAATCTTATAAAGTTTTAGCAAATCGTTTCATGTTTGGTCTTGTTTCTGGGGTATTAGTAGCAACGTTTGATTTGGGACAGTACACTATCTGGCTTTCCTTAGGATTAGGTATTGCGATTTATCTTTTTATGGAATATAAATTCCGTTCCTATTTAAAAAGACAGACGATGTTGATGAATTTCCAACCTAAACAACGTCCTCCTAGAGTATTAACTGCTGCAGGTGATGAAACAAAACGTATCTATTTAAAAATTGCGTTATATTTTGCTTTCGCAATACTTATTATTATCATGGCGTTTATGGAACAAAAATATGATTTGTGGATTAAGATTGCATGTGTTCTAGTTGGAATAGGTGCTGGAGCTCTTGCGATATTCAATATCTACGCATTATCTTATAAAAAGAAAAACAATATTGAAGATTATAAATAAGCTAGATGCAGATAACCCTGCATCTTTTTTTCGCTCATTTTCCATAACAATCTTTTTGCTTAACATCATTTAGTAAACATAGAAAATGGTTAGAATTCTCATAAAGAGCTTCCTAACCATTATAAACTACTATTAACTTTGAAACACACGATAACCATTTCTACCTTGTTGTTTACAATCATATAAAGCTTTGTCTGCATTATAGAACATAGATTCGAAATTTGCTTTTCCATTTTTTGTGCAAACCCCGATACTGAAGGTAATATGATCCTCACTTGTGGTTGTAATGATAATCTTTTTAGCACGCTCCACTAATGATTTTGCTAAATCGTGTATTACGTTGATAGAAGGATAATCATAATAGAACACGATAAATTCATCTCCACCAAAACGCCCTACCAAAATGTTGTCATCTTCTATACTTTGTAATACCTTGGCAACTCGCAACAGTACATCGTCTCCAATTTTATGTCCAAACACATCATTTACATTTTTGAAATGATCCACATCAATTACAAACATCGCATGTTTTTGATAGTCCTCACTAAGATTAAGAAGTTCAACCCCTTTCTTTTTAAGACCGCCTTTATTATAGACATTTGTAAAAGGATCAAGTTCTAGATTTTTTTCTAGTTGTTCATTTTTATGCAACACCAGTTGACGTTCATCTTTTATTCTTTCCAAATCTAAACGAAGTACCATACTTTGCGTATACGTTTTTTGTAACAAGTGAAACGCTAATGAACTTTGTTTGAAATAGTCATCACAATAGATTGAGAAGTCTTCATCATCTAAATGGCGATAGGTATAATAGTAATCCATTTTAATTTCTGCGTAATCATAAGAGAATGAAGTGATTTCACAATTTTCATTTAATACATCCATGATACTCATCAGATGTTTACAATACGTACGATGCTTTAAAGCGACACATACCTTTAACACACGCAATAAGGTGCGGAAATGATAAATGTATTCATCATATTTTTTTACATTTTCTAATACTCGATCATACAGTTCATAAATATCTGATGTTTCTTCTTGTTGTGCTTTAATTTCAATTTCATTACATAAATGTAAATTTTCTCTTACACAATACTCGATATCTGTATATTCGAATGGTATTTGATACCATTTTTCAGATTCCTCATATTGTCCAAGACAACCATAACATTCCATAATATTAATAATAATAACAGATTTTGATCTTGGATCATCCCTATTCTCTTTGAGATAAAAATCATAAGCTTGTAGTAAATAGGATACTGCAGGTTCAAATTCATTTAGCCATACGAACACATTCCCTATATTATTGGCAATGATAGCGGCAAACTGAAAATCTGGATTTTTCTCCGCAATCTGTAGGGATTTTATGTAATATCCTAAACACTCATAGTAGTTAGCTCTTTCAGACTCAATGATTCCCATTGTATTATAACAACGTAGCACATAATACATAGCATCATATTTTAGAAACTTATCTATCAAATCTAAAGATACTTTTTCACATATATCAAACCTATGGGCATCAAAATCATGATTTAGTAAATTATATTCATAGATAAATTTTGCTAGTTCATCTTTTTCTTTTGTCGCATATTCTAGCAGTTGTTCATTGAGTTTATCGAATTCTTCAAGCATCCCATTGGCATAAGATTCATCGATTTTCTCAATTAATGCTTGAATCCTTTCATTTGGATGTATTTCCATACCCTCACTCCTAACGTTATCTATATAGTATCACAAATTAATCTCTTTTTCACACCGAAAATATTTACAACCAAGGATTCTCACCTTTTGTAGTATATTTCATTTATATTTGTACTATTTCTAATCTTTTCTTCACCTAATAAAAACAGAGGTTATCTTCCTCTGTTAATAATATTCATGACACCATAATGGTTTCTTTAATATTTCAAATGCTTCTTGTACATTTTTAACCTTTACATTATACAGCTTATTGAACAGCGCATAATTATTAATACGTGCCATCAAATATGGTTGTTTTTTAGGAATTGCTAATGGAAATATTCGTTCTAATCTCTCACATGAAGATACCATGACAGTAATTTCTTTTTCCACACCCATCGCTCTCTTCAACAAACGCTTTAACACAGACGAATTCATATAGATTGCTTCTTGTACAACCACATCATTCTTTTTTACTTGATATATGATATACCCTAATAGTTCATTATGCTCACCACGATACACCAATACATGTTTCTGTTTTAATTCTAGTTCTTTAAGTAATGTTTCATAATATTTGATATCTCTAGCATAGTAGCCATCAAAACGCACAATGAACTGTCGATATGCTTCTAATAGTTCTTTTGCCTCACAGTCTTCACTCACACGTTGTGTTGTCACTTTATGTAAGCTCTCTCTTGTAAGTGTGTATCCTTTTCTATAATACACTACATCAAAACCAAAATGATCATATACCTTTGGGTTGAACGCCTTAATCAATGTGATAAGGCAGTTATGACTGGCTTCATCTAGTATGGATTGCATAAGAGTGCGCATATGACCACGTCTACGATAATCTGGAAGTGTAGAAGCGCCAAGAATATAACTAGCCTTTAATTGCTTTCCATGAAATTGGAAAACATGATAGTTCATTTGAAGACTACTAACAATCTTTCCATCTTGTTCTTTTACAATCCCTACTCCTTGATCAAAGATTTCATCAAAATAAAACTTTAAATAGGTTTCATTCTGTGTTGGATAGGATAGTTTCCATAAGTCGAACACTTCATTTTTCTCATTCACTAGAGTTTCCCGAATCATATCATCACCTATTATCTTCTGATTCTGTATATTCTACATCAATTACATCATCATTCGGTTTCTGGTTTCCATAACTTTCGTATGTTGTATCACGGAACACTCTTGTCGTATCTTCATCATATTCATTCATGCGTTTCATGAATTTACGTCTGATATATAATATATATAGAGTCAACGCAATCACAATAATTAAAACAATCGGCAAAATAATTGGCAATAAAGAAATTACCAAGAATATTATGAAACACACTACAAGTAAATATATAATTGTTTCCATATGCGTTACCTCACTTTCCTTTTCATTATAATATAAATTTAATGGATTGTGAATGAAAAGAGGGAAGTTCCCTCTTTACCTGATGAGTTCATCAGCACTGATACCCAATGCCTTGGCTATCAAATCCATGACTCGTAACGTCACATTTCGTTGACCACGTTCAATCTCCGAAATATAATTTTGATTCAGCCCACATAGAAACCCTAGCTGATCCTGCGTTAAATGACGTTGTTTACGATACCATCGGACATTACATCCGAAACGAGCCTCGATACGCAGTTGTGTTTTGTCGTAATGATCTGCTTTTGTATTCAACTCCTTTTTTAAGGCAGATTGGGTATCTATTGCGATATTCTTCGCCATAGTTATCCCACGATCCTTTCTTGGTTGTATTGTATCATATCACATCTGTTTTTACATTTCTTTTTTTCTACTTTTTTCAACTTTTTTACGATGTTTCCAAAACATATACGCAGCCATAAAAAACCAAATCAAAAAAACAGCACCTAAATATAGAGGAGCGACGATAGCATAACCATGATCTGTTTTTATATCCGTTGATTTTGCTAAAGTTTGTGTTGTTTGATAGGCAGCTTCCAATCGTTTTTCATAGGTATATTCGGGATTTTTGATCATTGGATAGGCATACGATTTTTTCATAAGTTCTTCTTGAACAAGCGTATCATCTGCGAAAAGATAGACTGGCAATGTTTCTTCAATCTTACTGGAAGGATCTATTTCCATTTTCAGCTCTTTTGCATTCTCTATGATTTCACATGTTTCTTTCCATCCTTTTTCATTTACAATCTTGGTGTTAAACAATGTGATATTTACATCTTCTTGTTCATGTTTTACAACTATTTTATCTTTTTCACAACTTACAAATTCCACTTTATAGGCAGTACTATGTATAAAAGGAAAAAGTGCAAGCATTAGAATGGCTCTTTTCATAACATCACCCTCTAACAGTTTGCACCTTTATTGAACTTCTATACTTTTCGATATTGATCCGCAAGTTCTTTAATCTTTGCGAATCGATGTTTCATTCCAGATTTTGAAATCGTTTCATCAAATTCATCTTCACAATACTCACATAGCTCTACTAGACTTGCTTCTGGATATTCTTTTCTAGCCATTGCCGCATGTTGAAGCTTAACTGGCAAGGTATCTAGACTACGATAGTTTTCAATCCATTCAATATCTTCTAATTGTCGTTTTCCCGCACTAATGCTTTTCATTTCATTTGCCAATTCACAGTTATCAAGTCTTGTTAAAGAATTCATAAAATCTCTTTGTATACGACTATCTTCAAACGTAAATACGGCATCACTTGCCCCTACACAACGCAAGAAGTCACTGATTTTATCACTTGCCTTAATATACACAACCTCTTGATTGCGGCGTTTGATATGTTTTGCTGGCAACTCAAATCGATGCATTAGTTTTTCAATAAATACAGCCAAATCCAAATTGCTCGTGCTAATTTCCAAATGATAATTCGACTTACTAGGCGAATTTACAGACCCGCCTGATAAAAAGGCTCCTGCAAGATAAGCTCTCGCACAACAATCCTTACGAACCATCTTTGCACTTGGATGAGCTTGTAATCCTTTCTCATTAAAGATTTCAAGATCCTTCAAAATATCCATAGCTTTTGTAGTCACACGAATTACATAAACATTATTTTTCTTCAGTTTCATCTTTTTAATTACTGATAACTGAGTTTCCACATTGTATAATTCTTTTACATATTTGAATACACGTTTTGCGGTTGTCGCATTTTCGGTCTTCATGGTGATATGCATTCCCTCAGAAGTAAAATTCAAAGTGGAGCACATCTGAATGATTGCAGTAAGTTCTGCTTTCATACAACATGGCTTTAAATCATTTCCCGCTATCTGTGCTTTTACATCTGTTGTAAATGACATCTTTATCCATCCTAACTATTTTATTAACTCTATTAATACATCGCGTATTTTATTGGAATCATGACGAATCAAGTCTTCCTCAAAGCTTAAAACATCACGTTCTAATATTTGGTAGTGATGTTCTTTTTCACAAATTCGTACAGGCACACTTCCCATACCTTCATATTTCTTCAACAATTCCTCACTTGCACGATTATTATGAGTAATTACGATATCCACTGCGTCTGGAAATGCATGCTTTTCTAAAGCACGTACATGATCTTCCAACGTAAAGTTGTCCGTTTCTCCAGGTTGTGTCATCGCATTACAAAAATATATTTTCTTTACAGGATTCTTTTTCAATTGTTGTACAATTCCATCCACAATCACATTTGGTAAAATACTTGTATATAAACTTCCAATCCCATACACTATGACATCTGCCTCATGAATTGCTTGTAAAGCCTCTTGTGTAGGCGCTACTTTCTCTTGATAGAATACTTTATCAATGCGGTTATTAAAATCTGGAATGTTACTTTCTCCACGCACAATGGTACCATCTTCCATAACTGCATACAACGTCAGTACTTCTAATGAAGAGGGGATAATATCACCCTTTACATTTAAAAACTTTGAGAAGGTAGAAATTGCTTCCATAAAACTTCCCGTTGTTTGCGTAAGCGCAGTTAAAATAAGATTTCCAAGATTATGTCCACCTACATCACTTTCTTCTCCATCGAAACGGAAATTCATCAAAGATGTAAATATGGTCTCTTCTGGAGCCATCGCACACATTACATTACGAATATCACCCATGGCAGGAATATGAAACTGACGTCGTATCCTTCCGGTACTACCACCGTCATCCGCAACCGTTACAATCGCAGAAAGATTGATGTTTTCAATCTGTTTAAGTCCGCGAAGCATAACAGAAAGACCAGTCCCGCCTCCAATTACTACTACGTTTTTCATATATTGTTTAGCCTACTTTCTTATCACGATGTGACTTATAACAATTGTACTGATCATGATAGTGAGAATATAGCCAATTCGTCAAAGACACACTTCTATGATGTCCTCCCGTACAGCCAATTCCTACCGTCAAATGGTTCTTCTTTTCATTCTTATATTGAATAAATACATAATCTAAAAAGCTCTTCATATGACGTATAAACTCTTTTGTTTGATCAAAGCTTAAAACATAATCATAAACAGGAGCGTCATCTCCCGTCAATTCTCTTAGTTCTTCTATATAGTATGGATTTGGAAGAAATCTGACATCGAATACTAAATCCACATCCATGGGAACCCCATGCTTAAAACCAAAAGATACAAAAGAAATAGAGAACACTGATTTACTATTTAAAGATAGTTTCTCCATCAATACATCTTTTAATTCAGACTGTCCCATCTTTGTTGTATCAATATGAAGTACAGCACGTTCATTCAACGCATTAAACATATCTCTTTCCACTTCGATTGCTTCTTCTAACGTGTTCGCTTTTGAGAACATCATCATTGGATGATGTCTTCTCGTAAATTTATAACGCAACAATAATTTTTCATTGCTTGCGTCTAAGAATACAACACGGACATTCACATCGATATTCTCAAAATATTGTAAAAATTTTGGATAATCAATGGCTGTGGTAGCTAACGCTATATTGCTGTATCTTGGATCTGGTTTTGTATTGATGATTTTCCCTAAGGATTCGATCAATTGTACAGGGAAATTATCGATACAGTGATACCCCATATCTTCCAGCACACCCATAGCAGTTGTCTTTCCAGCACCAGACATTCCTGTTATCAGTACTACATTTTGTTCGTTCATAGTTACCACCTCATAAATAGTTTACCACAGGCTAGCTTATTGTGCTAGTTCAAAGCGGATATGCGCCTTTATTTTCGTCTAAAACATAAACGCACAAATCCTATAATCAAAAAGAAAAAGCGATACAAAGTTAATCTCTACTCATAAGATACGACATAAACTAATACAAATAAAAACAGCACAAATTTACTCATGCTGTTTGTTTAACTTTGAATACACAAAATTTTGTTGTTACAGTTTCTTTATTTCATGAAATGCATGTTGTGCCGCAATTGCTCCATCGTTTGTCGCAGTTACCACTTGACGAAGTTTCTTTTCGATCACATCTCCTGCACCATAAATACCTTTTACTTGAGTTTCACAGTTCTCATCCACAAGAATATATCCACGCTCATCAAGTACTGGTAAACCTTCTAGAAAATGTGTTGCAGGATCTAGTCCGATATATGGGAAGATACCATTTGTCTCTAATGTTGTTTCTTCCCCTGTATCCACATTTTTAATGACCAAAGAAGTCACACGTTTTCCATCATCCACTACACGTAGCGGTACATGCTTCGTAATGACATTGATTTTTGGATTGTTTTCAATTGATTTTTGTACAATGCTATCTGCACGAAATTGATCTCTACGTATGATAATGTTTACTTTATTTGCAAATTGTGTTAGATAACCTGCTTCTTCTAATGCAGAGTTTCCCCCACCAATCACACATACTTCTTGATTGCGGAAAAAGGCTCCATCACAAACTGCACAATACGATACACCTCTACCAATGTTTTCTTCTTCTCCAGGAATATTCATCATTCGCTCTAATGTTCCTGTTGCGACAATGATTGCTTTTGCTTCGTATACCTGATCATCATCACAGATGATTTTTTTATACTCCGCACCATCTTCTACTTTGATAACATTTCCATAAATATACTCTGCGCCAAATGTCGTAGAATGTTCAAACATATCGCTCGCTAATTGTGCTCCATTGGTTCCAATAATTCCTGGCCAATTGCTAATTTCAGCCGTCTTAATAAGTTTTCCACCAGGCGCGCCTGCTTCTAACATGGCAGTAGATAATCCTGCACGACTACCATAAATCGCAGCGCTCATACCTGCTGGCCCAGCGCCTATAATAACTAAATCGTAACGTCGCTCCATTCTTGTTCCTCCTTTAGAATCGTAATCAATTCTTTCATATCCGTGATAAATGCACATGGTTTTTCCTTCATCATTTCATTTGCTCGATTATCTTCTAATATGAAGGCAACAGAATATGCTCCCATATTTTTACATGTCCGGATATCGCTAGGTGCATCACCTACATACACAATATCATCATGTGTTCTATGAAGCAATTCACATGCTTTCAATAAACCCTTAGGACTTGGTTTTGCTTTTTCCATATCCTCACTGCCAATTACCACATCAAAATATTGTTCTAAGTCGAATTTACGAAGTCCCATTCGTACGATTTCTTGAAGCTTGTTACTAACAATCGCAATATCATAATCATTCTCTTTTAAATACTGCAAGGTTTCTTTTACATGAGGAACTTCTTTTACATACTCATCATGAACTTTATGATTAAACTCTCGATAATATGCTATAAGTTCATCTACCAAACTAGCATCAAAGTAACGTGCGAATGATTGTTTCAAGGTTGGACCTAGAAAAGAATACAATTCTTCCTCACTTAATACATAGTCTGGTTTATATTTTTTAAATGTATGAACAAAAGACGCAAAGACTAAATCTTTGGTATCAACTAAGGTACCATCTAAATCAAATATCACAACTGGCTTGTTCTTACGAAATGGCCAATATTTCTTAAATAAAGAATTCCAAACTCCAAAAATACCAAGTACTCCTATAAACACGCCTACTAGGGAAATGATTTGCGCCATACGTAAGGAACCAATCATCAAAGAATCAGTTCTCATTCCCTCTACAATGAAACGCACCATTCCATACCACGTTAGATAAGCCCACGCTAAATCTCCACGTTTTTTTCTACCATACTTTTTATAGATAAAGGTAATAAGACAAAAACCAAGGATGTTTCCTACACTTTCATACAAGAACGTAGGTTGATGATATTCTCCATTAATGTACATGTTATCTCTAATAAAGGCAGGCCAATGTTTATAATAATCTGCACTTACAATACCACCGAATGCTTCTTGATTGACGAAATTTCCCCAACGTCCTATCGCTTGCGCAATCATTAAATTTGGAAAAATCACATCCGCAATACGCAACAAATCACAGCGGTGCTTTCTAAAATAAAAGAAACCAAAGATGCTCGCAGCTATAATTCCTCCATGAATGGCTAATCCACCCTCCCATGTAAAGAATATACGTATTGGATCTTGGAAATAAATCTCATTCCATTCAAATATAACATAATAGATACGTGCTCCAATAACACCAATTGGCAACATCATTAAGAAGAAGTTTTCAAATATTGCTTCGTTATATCCCCATTTTTTAAACTGACGTAACGACAGAAAGTAGGCAAGGAATGCACCTGTCAAAATAAAAATTGCGTACCAAGTAACATGTAAAGAACCAATCGTTAGTACAGTCTTCATATCTGGAAAAAAAGTCATGAATCATCCTCCTCGTTAAGCGTTCTTATTTTTTTCAATATAATCTAAAACTCGTTGTTCAAACTCTTTTGCGCTATCAAGTCCCATTTCACCCAATAAGAAATTGGTAACTGCAGACTCAATGATAACTGCCATAGAACGACCTTCTCGAACTGGAACGATAATTTTAGGTACATCAATACCTAAGATATTCTCATGTTTTTTCTCTTCAATCCCAACGCGATCATAATCTTGATTTGGTTGCCATGTTTCTAAGCGAACTTCAAAATCAATCTCTGTTTTAGGAAGAACAGAACTTACACCGAACATTCTAGAAACATTGATGATACCAATACCACGTATTTCCAACATTTCTCTTAATAGCTCTGGTGCTTTCCCAATAATTTTATTATGAATACGATAACAATCTACACGATCATCCGCAACTAATAAATGTCCTCTTTTAATTAATTCTAATGCAATTTCACTTTTCCCCATTCCACTTTCCCCAGTAATCAAAACACCCTTTCCATAAATGGATAATAGCCCTCCGTGAATACACTTGCTAGTAGCGAGTTGTTCATCAAGAAAACTTGCTATATTTACAATCAAACGTGTTGTAGAAGACTGTGAGGCAAAGATTGGAAAATTTTTACGTTTTGCACAACGTTTTAATATTGGAGGACATTCATGTCCTTTCGTAATAATAATTGCAGGTGTTTCTTCATCCGTAATAAAATCAAATGATTTGCGCTGTTTCGCGTCACTCATCGTTTGAATATACGCAATTTCTTTATCTCCTAAGATTACCAAACGTTTTGCTTGAGAGTTCTCAAAGAATCCCGCAAGCTCCAAACCAGGGCGATTGGTATCTGCCATTACGATTGGTCTTTCTAAGGACTTTAAATTCCCACTTATTTGTTCAAAATCAAAGTTGTCCATTAGTGTTTTAACTTTTACACTAGTTTGTTCTTCCATGTTGTTATCCTCTCTGCAATACTTTCTTTAGATATTGACCTGTATGGCTTCTTTCTACTTCGATGATTTCTTCTGGAGTACCACAAGCAATGATTTCTCCACCTTCATCTCCACCTTCAGGTCCTAAATCCACAATATAATCTGCGCATTTAATCACATCCAAGTTATGTTCAATAACAATGACTGTATCGCCATTATCCACGATGCGTTGTAATACTTCTAATAATTTTTTCACATCATGGGTATGTAATCCGGTTGTAGGTTCATCTAACACAAACAATGTTTTCCCAGTTGCCTTACGTTGTAATTCACTCGCCAACTTCACACGTTGTGCCTCTCCTCCAGATAGACTTGTTGCACTTTGTCCTAACTTAATATATCCTAAGCCAACATCCTTTAACGTTTGTAGCTTATGTTTAATTTTATGCACGTTTGTAAAGAATTCAATACCTTCTTCTACTGTCATTTCTAAAACATCATAGATGTTCTTTCCTTTATAGGTAACTTGTAGCGTTTCTTCGTTGTATCGTTTTCCACCACATTCTTCACATGGCACATATACATCTGGCAAAAAGTGCATAGAGATACGTAAGATTCCATCTCCCTGACAAGCTTCACATCGTCCTCCCTTAACGTTGAATGAGAATCTACCTTTCTCATAACCACGCATTTTAGAGTCTTGTGTTTGTGCATATAAATCACGAATATCATCAAACACACCTGTATATGTAGCAGGATTACTTCGTGGGGTTCTTCCTATTGGATCTTGTGAGATATCGATTAACTTATCGATATGTTGAACACCCTTAATAGTTTTATGTTTTCCAGGCTTGATTCTTACTCTGCCTAGTTCGTGCATTAGTCCTTTTGATAATACTTCATTGATCAACGATGACTTCCCACTGCCACTCACTCCTGTAACCACAGTGAAGCTTCCTAAAGGAAATTTCACACTTACATCCTTTAGATTATTTTCACTTGCACATACAACCTCAAGCTTCTTACGATTGCCTTTGCGACGTTTTTCTGGTATTTCGATTTTCATCTTTCCACTAAGGTATTGTCCTGTAATAGAATTAGGGTTCTCCATAACTTCTTTCGGTGTCCCCATCGCGACTACTTCTCCACCATGCACTCCAGCACCTGGTCCTATATCAATGATATAGTCAGACGCTAACATCGTATCTTCATCATGTTCTACAACAATTAAGGAGTTTCCTAAATCACGCATATCTTTCAAAGCACCAATCAAGCGATCATTGTCACGTTGATGTAACCCAATGCTAGGCTCATCCAACACATACAACACGCCACTCAAATGAGACCCGATTTGTGTTGCTAGACGAATACGTTGCGCTTCTCCTCCTGAAAGAGAACCAGCCAAACGATCCAATGTTAAATAACCTAATCCAACATTGAATAAGAAGCCAAGACGTTCTTTAATTTCTTTTACTACTAATTTCGCGATTCCTTCTTGTTGTGTAGTAAGTTTCAATTGCTCCATAAAAGCAACCGCTTGTTTGATAGACATCGTTGTCCACTCATAGATGTTTAAACCACCTACACGTACACTCAATGCTTGTTCATTCAATCTTTTTCCACCACATGTTGGACATGGAGCTTCTGCTAAGAACGTCGCATACCATTCTCTTGACATCGTACTCGTTGTTTCCATATAACGACGTTCAATCAACGTACATGCTCCTTCAATAAACTCCGTTTTCTTCATGACATTTCCACTTCTTGATTCCAACTTATAAGTAATTAAATCTTTTGAACCGAACAATACAATATCCAATTCTTCCTTTGTGAAATTCTTAATTGGTTTATCGATGCTAATTTCATAATAATCTAATAACGCCTTAAAGCGCTGCCATTCTAAATTCTCCGTGCCAGCGATATTTTTATAATAAATGATTCCACCTCTACGAATGGATTTGTTACGATCTGGAATCAAATAATCCACATCTACTTTTTGAGTGATTCCTAATCCTTTACAAACATCACATGATCCAAATGGAGCATTGAATGAAAATAAACGAGGTTCTAATTTAGGAATAGAGAATCCACAAAATTTACAAGAATAATTACTAGAGAATAAAATCTCTTCATCCTTATAGGATACGATGGCTAACCCATCACTCATTTTCAATGCAGTTTCTAATGAATCATGTAAACGAGAACGATCTTCTCCTTTTACAATACGATCAATTACTACATCTACATTGTGCTTCTTATTCTTCTCTAATGGTTCTACATCTTCTAGTAACTTCAGTTCACCATCTACACGTACACGGATATATCCATCTTTCTGCAACTTCTCAAACAAATCTTTATGTGTTCCCTTTTGTCCATGAGAAATTGGAGACATAATCATCAGTCTTGTTTTATCTTCAATCTCCATAACACGATCCACCATTTGTTTAATAGTTTGAGATGTGATAGGTTCATTGTGATTAGGACAATATGGTACCCCAATTCTAGCAAATAACAAACGCAAATAATCATAGATCTCCGTTACTGTTCCTACTGTGGAACGAGGATTATTACTCGTTGTTTTTTGATCAATGGAAATGGATGGAGAAAGTCCTTCGATGGAATCCACCTCAGGTTTTTCACTATTCCCAAGAAACTGTCTTGCGTATGCACTTAAAGATTCTACATACCGGCGTTGTCCTTCTGCATAAACGGTATCAAATGCCAAGGATGTCTTACCAGAACCAGATACCCCTGTCATAATAACGAATTTATCTCTAGGAATTTTAATGTCTATATTCTTAAGGTTATTCTCTCTTGCACCTTTAATATCTATAAAATCATGACTCATATTTATGACCTCCAAACTACCTTTACATTATACATTAGTATTCCCAAAATAACTAACTTTTCGCACAAGAATTGAGGATTTTTTTAGTTTCTCAATACTTCTTTCATCTTTCTAAGGCTTGTTCTATTACAAGCTATTCCTATACAAATGCTATCTTTTCATCATTCATTTTCATTTTATCGAAAAAAATAGTACAATATAGAAAACGAGGTAAGATTATGCAAGCAAAAATACGATTGACAAGAATTGATAATCGCTTAGTACATGGCCAAGTAGGACTTACATGGACAAACTCTTTGGACGTAGATACTATCGTTGTTATTAACGACTCTGCCGCAACTAGTTCTTTTGCGCAGAAACTTATGCAAAGTATCGCAAGAAATGCCAATGTTGCGATACGTTTTTATAGCGTTGCGGATTTTATTCATGTATTTCTTGAAAACGAGAGTAACCAAAAACTCTTTTTAGTAGTACAAACTCCTCATGAAATACGTTTGTTAATTGAACATGGAATCCCTGCTCATCACATCAATGTAGGAAATATGCACTATGAAAAAGGAAGAGTACCTTTTAATCGCAAAGTATATCTAACACAACAAGATATTGAAGACTTTAACTATATGATTGATCAAGGAGCGGAGCTCTTCTATCAGGATGTTCCTGGGGCAGTTGTAGAAAAAGTTGGAAAATTAGATTATGAAACGATGGCGAAGCGTAGATAAGCTTCGCTTTCTTTTATACACAGTAATTTGTAGGATTTATCTTTCAAAACAAGAAGAATAATGCTAATATAAAATTTAAGGAGTGATCGTAATGAAAGAACTCGTTATAAACGAATTAAAGAAACGTTGTAAAGAAAATATCATCAAGGAAAACCCTGTGTTTACCGCAAGTGAAATTGCGGATACCTTGCAGATTAGTCGCAATACCGTTTCCCAATATTTAAATGAAAAAGTAAAAGAAAAAGAAGTTGTTAAAATCAATTCAAGGCCAGTGTATTTCTATGATCGAAAAATGGTAGAAGAAAAGTTTGGTCAAGTAAAGGGAGATGGAGTCTTTGCATCTTTTCAAGAATTTGTAGAATCTTTTTGTGATTTACCAGAAGATTTTGAACTTCTTATCGGATACAACAATTCGCTTCATAATGTTGTAGAGCATTGCAAGGCTGCCATTACATATCCTGGTGGACTCCCTATTCTTATTCATGGTCCTACAGGAACTGGTAAAAGCATGATTGCCTCTTTGATGTATGAATATGCCTTGCATCAAAATATCATCGATACACAACGTAAATTTGTAAGTGTGAACTGTTCAGAATACGCCAATAACCCAGAACTTTTAACGGCCAATCTATTTGGTCATGTAAAAGGAGCCTATACAGGTGCAGACGATGATAACCCAGGACTTATATCCCTTGCGGATGGAGGCATCTTATTTTTAGATGAGGTGCATTGTTTAAAAGCTGAGTGTCAAGAAAAATTATTCTTCTTTATGGATAAGGGAATGTATCATAAAGTTGGAGACAATGAAAACTGGTTCCATTCCAAATGTCGACTTATTTTCGCGACAACAGAAGATCCACAAAACGTATTACTAAAAACATTGTTGCGTCGTATTCCCATTACAGTCACAATTCCTTCTTTAAAGGAACGCCCTTTGATAGAAAAACGAGAACTTATATATACAATTTTTACAAACGAAAGCAAACGACTAGGAAAAGAAATTTTCATTAGTAACCTTGCCTATCAATCGTTGATGGATTTTGAATTCCCTGGCAATATAGGAGCTATGAAAAATGCAATTAAAGCTGCTTGTGCGAATGCATTCTTAACCAATCGACAAGACAATGCTTTACGCATTGAGATCCCTCACCTTCCTGATTATATATTCTTACCAATGACCACGGTACAATTAAAATCATCAGGAACAATACAAGAAACAATGATCCCTATCTCCAAACTTAAAAGTACCATGAATTATGCTTCCCCTTTCTTGCATTTATACGATCGTCTTTTAGATCTATATGAAGAGTATTTATTGAAGGATAACCAATTTCACACTTTTCTAGAAAAAGCGAAAGAACATATACAAAGTTATATTGACTATATTATGTTCTCCAATCGTTATCGTCAAAATACCAACGAAGATTATTTATTAAAAATGCTAGATAAGATTTATTCCATTGTGATGAATAAATACTCACTTGCGGTTCCTAATAGTGAAATTAAAATATATTCACGTGTCCTAGTTGAATACTCTAAGCACGTAGTGGATGCGAAAGTATGGATATCTGAACACTACGAAATGGTAGAAGATATGAAAAATATCTTGAAAGAAAAAGTACCTCGCTCTAGTAGTATCGCCAATGAGGTAGTGGACAATGTGGAATTGAACTTGGATATTGAACTTGATGATTTGTTAATGTCCATTATTACAATTGCCTTTATTGGGTATGAACATGAAGAAAGTAATCCTGCTGTGGGTGTTATCTTATGCCATGGGTATTCTACCGCAAGTTGTATAGCGGATACCGTGAATCGTATGCTTGGACAATATATCTTTGATGGGATTGATATGGAAATTAACATCTCGATTGATAAAGTGGCACAACTCGCAGATGATTATTTGAAACGTAAAGACCCTATTCAAGAATTGATGTTCTTGGTAGATATGGGAAGCTTGGAAGAAATTTACAACTGTATCAAACCTATATCTAATTGTAATATTGGATTGATCAACAATGTATCTACAGCAATGGCTTTAGAAGTTGGAAACCTTTTAAAACAAGGGCAAAGCGCCATTGAAATATTAGAGGCTGTATCTTCGGGATATCAATTATCTACACACTACTTAGAAGGAAAGAGCAAAAAGAATGCTATTCTTACTGTATGTGCAACAGGGTTTGGGGCAGCACAAAAAATTAGTGAGTTACTAAAAAGCTCGCTTCCACACAAAATTGATTTAGAAATCATCCCTTATGATTATCAATCCTTAGTAGAAAATGGAACGAAGGATGCGATATTCAGCCGTTACAATGTTGATCTTTTAATCGGTACGTTGGATCCAAAAATCAATGATAAGAAATTCTTAGCCGTTGAAGATGTTATGATGAACGATGAAACTGGTGCTTTATGGCAGCTGATGAGCCTTTATCTCAATGGGGAGGACCTAGCAAGCTTTAATCAAAATATCTTAAAAACATTTACCCTATCGAATATTGTAAATCATTTAACGATTTTAAATGGTGAAAAAATCATTGATGATGTGGAAGAAATTGTAAAAGATTTAGAGTTTAATCTAAATGAAGAACTAGACTCTACTAGAAAGTTAGGATTATACGTGCATATCAGTTGTTTGATTGAGCGTTTGATTTTAAAACAAGGAATTAGTGAGGTAGAGGGTATGAATGAAGAATTAGAATCAAAGAAAGATGTCATTGAAAAGGTACGTGATGCATTTAGTGGCGCAGAAATGCGATATAGTGTCGAGATACCTGATGTGGAAGTTCTTTATGTTTTAAATTATTTCAATAAAAGCTGATAAACAAAGGAGAAAGCGTGCCACCGACAGAAGATGGCACACTTTTTGCTAGTAGAATGGTGATTGGAGGTGGAATAATGCCTAACATTATACTTACCAGAATCGACAATCGTCTGGTACATGGTCAGGTTGGAGTTGTTTGGACAAAGACAATCGGAGCCAATCTCATCGTTGTCGCTGACGACGTTGCTGCAAATGATAAGATGCAACAGTCATTGATGGGTGTGACCGCTAAATCTTCAGGAGTTGGAATTCGATTCTTTACGATCGAACAAACCGCTTCTATTATCGGAAACGCAGCACCTGAGCAGAAGATATTTATTGTCTGCCGCACACCGAAAGATGTACGACGCTTGGTCGAACTAGGTGTAGAACTACAAGATGTCAATGTCGGAAACATGCACTTCTCTGATGGTAAACATGCCATCACAAAGAAAGTATATGTAGATGATAATGACATGGAAGATTTGAAGTTCTTATCTTCAAAGGGAATCAACGTGTATGCACAAGATATCCCTGGTGAATCAAAAACTACAATCTAAACGAAAGAGGAGATGAAAGATTATGGAGATTACACTAATACAAGGAATCATGCTAACCATAATGACAATTATCGTTGGTCTTGACTTCTTCCTAGAAGCATTCTTTATTTTCCGTCCATTAATTGTTTCAACATTAACTGGACTTATTTTGGGAGATTTAACATTGGGTCTTAAAGTTGGTGCATTAATAGAGCTTGCCTTTGCAGGTCTTACACCAGCTGGTGGAACACAACCACCTAACCCTGTATTCGCTGGACTGATGGGAACAGTATTGGCTTATACAACAGGAAGCAGTCCTCAAACTGCATTGGGATTATGTTTACCATTCTCATTCTTGGGACAATATGTAATCCTATTCTATTACTCAGCATTCTCATTCTTTATGGGTAAAGCAGACAGATGTGCTGCACAAGCTGATGTAAAAGGAATTGCAAAAATCAACTTCGCAACAATGGCTATTATTTCATTAACTTATGGTGTACTAGCATTCTTATGTACGTATGTAGCACAACAACCTATGGCAGACTTCGTAAATAGTTTACCTGCAGTTATTACACATGGTCTTGAAGTAGCTGGTGGTATCTTACCTGCAGTTGGATTCGGTATGTTATTACGTGTTATGATGAAAGTAAAATATATTCCTTACTTCATCGCAGGATTCTTAATGGCTTGCTTCTGTGTAATGCCAAACTTATTGCCAGTTGCTTTATTAGGTTCTGTATTTGCGTTAATTGACTTCTTCGGGGCAAAACAACGTAAAGACGAAATTGAAGAAGCAGTAAAGAATAGCAGTAATGGAGGAGGTAGTTCACATGTCGGAATCTAAAAAACTAACAAAACGCGATATCACCATGCTTGGTGTTCGTTCTTCATTCTTACAAGCATCTTTCAACTATGAAAGAATGCAAGCTTGTGGATTTACATGGGCTATGTTACCTGCTTTACAAAAAGTTTATGGAGACGATAAAGAAGCATTATCTGGCGCAATGACAGATAACCTTGAGTTTATTAACACACATCCTAACCTTGTTGGTTTCTTAATGGGGCTTATGATGTCATTAGAAGAAGGTGGAGGAACACGTGATGCAATCAAAGGTTTAAAACTTGCATTATTTGGACCTATCGCTGGTATTGGAGATGCTATCTTCTGGTTTACTATATTACCAATTACAGCTGGTATTTCTTGTTCATTCGCATCACAAGGTTCTGTACTTGGACCAATTATCTTCTTCGGTGTTTATGTAGCTATTTGGATCTTACGTATCGTATGGACACGTTTAGGATATACATTAGGTACAAAATCTATCGATATGATTACAGAAAACTCAGATGCTATCGCAAACTCTGCAACTATCCTTGGTATCACAGTTATCGGTGCGTTGATTGCTTCTTATGTTAAAATTTCTTTATTACCTGTAATTAAGGTTGATGGAGGTATTGAAGTAGCTGTTCAAACAGAATTCTTCGATCGTATCTTCCCTAACTTATTACCAATGTGCGTAACTTTATTATTATTCTGGTTATTGAAGAAAAAACAAGCAAATCCAATTGTATTAATCGTAGGAATCCTTATCCTTTCTATCCTTGGTTCTTGGATTGGATTGTTATAAACCATCATTTATCAAATTGAAACGTGAATAAATAAACAGAAAGAAGGCAATGCATATGGACGATGCTGCCTTCTTTTATCACTAGAAAGAGGAACATACTATGCAGATTATACATAGCGACACCTATGAACAAATGTCAATACAAGGATGTGACCTATTACTAGATACCATCCAAAAGAAGAACGATGCAGTAATATGTCTAGCTACTGGCAGTACACCCAAAAGGATGTACGAACTTCTGGTACACAAGATCAATGAACAACGCATTGATTTAACAAATGTTACATTTGTTAAATTAGATGAATGGTATGGTTTAGAACCAGATCATCCTTCTACTTGCCATACCTTTATCAAACAGCACCTATTAGACAAACTCTATATGAAACCCAAATGCCTAATAGAGTTTACATCCAATGCAGTGGATGTAACACAAGAACTAATAAAAGTAGAAACCTATTTAAAAGAACATCCTATCGATGTCATGATTTTGGGATTAGGTATGAATGCCCATTTGGGATTAAACGAACCTAGTCAACAGTTAACTCTTGGTTGCCATCAAGTTATGCTTAACTCAAAAACGAAAACACATGATATGATCAAAGGAGAGCATGTGGAAAGTGGAATGACTATTGGAATGGACGGTATCTTTAAGTCCAAACAAGTGCTTATGCTCGTAAGTGGTTCATCAAAAGAAGATGCCTATAAAGACTTTATGAGTGGAACTATCACAACACAAGTTCCAGCTTCTATGCTATGGCTTCATACAAACTGTGTTTGTTTGGTTGATACGTCACAATTCGAATAATACTTAGAAAACTCAAAAATTTTTGAGTTTTTTTCTTTTTTTGAACGGCTTTACAAGTCGCAAACGTATATATAGTGAAAACAGGAGGAATTAACATGAAAAAGAAGAATAAAATATTTATTACATCGACATTGTCACTTTTAGGAACTGGTGCTATTTTACTAGGAGGTACACTTAACATTCAGGCAGAATCAACAATTCCTGCAAAGCAGTTATCCAATATTGCTAGCATCGTTAAATCTTTAAATACAACTGCTACAAATGAAATAAAACCCACAGTTGTAGAAGAAACAACACCAGTACAACCTACCATCTATTGTCCACAAGGACATGAAAACTGTGATGGTCAACATAGCACGCTATGTCCACAAGGACACGAAAACTGCGATGGGTTGCATAATGCTCTTTGTACACAAAATCACGAAAATTGCGATGGTACTCATGCCAGAAGAAACCAAGGAGCGGGAACACCAAATTGTAATGGTTCAGGTAGGCAACATGCAAATGGTAAACATCACGGGAATCGTAGTTGATAATTTAAGATTTCAATAAAAGAAATATGCTTTATAATATACTTATAGGAATGAGGGAACTATGAGAAGTGAAGAAGAATTGCGATTTGCAATAGACCAATATGGAGACATGGTAAAAAAAATATGCTTTATTCATATGAAACAGCAATGTGATGTGGATGATGTTTTTCAAAATGTCTTCTTAAAATATGCAAATGCATCTTCCTTCGAAAGCCGTGAACATGAAAAAGCATGGCTCATACGTGTCAGTATTAATGCATGTAAAGATAACCTACGTGTATGGTTTCGAAAGAATGTATCCTTACATAACGAAATGGAACTCTTTGATTATTGTAACCATACATTGCCCGATGCACAACATCCTGAAGTATTACAATCTGTGCTTAAACTTAAGAATCCTTATAAATCCGTTATCTATCTATACTATTATGAAGGTTACAACACATCAGAAATAGCAAAGATTTTAAAGCGAAAAGACAACACGATTCAAACTTGGCTTCGTCGATCTAGAGAACAATTAAAAGGAATGCTGGGAGGTGATGATTTTGCATGATAAACTCAAAGATTTAAATCAACTACATTGTAGTGAAGAAACAAAAAAAAGCACTCTACAATATGTGCTCAATCATCAACGACATACTACTCCAAGATACACCAAATCCATTCTCGCGAGCGCTGTTGTAGTTCTTATTTGTATGTTTTCCTTTTTCATTCCACACTTGAATCAGGAACCTAATACAAAAGAAGCAGTCGCTTTTGTTTCATTTGATATTAACCCAAGTCTTGAATTCCAGCTAGATACAACATATCAAGTGATTCAAGTAAAAGCATACAATCAAGATGCACAAAAGATTATAGATCGTATCGATTTGAAGAATAAATCTCTAGAAGATGCAGTTCGTTTATTATTAACCAATCCTTCATATGATGCCTATTTAAAAGATGGTATCTTAGAAGTTGGTGTATACAGCAAAAACAATGATGCGACAGAATTAGAAAATTTAGTACAAACCTATTTGCAATCCAACTTAAGTGAAGACAATTATCACTGCGCTCAGGTTGGTGAACAAACACATGAAGAAGCAAATAGGCATCACACATCCTTTGGAAAATATCGTGTTATTGAAATGATACAAAGCTATGATTCTAGTTATAGTCTTGAAGATCTAACAGCTATGTCAATGGCTCAGTTGTATACGATTTTAGAAACATATGATGCGTCCGCAGTACCATCCAACTGTCAAAACAGGTCGGATGAAAGCAAAGGTCAACCACACGAAAAGAACAACCAAAATAGACATAGACATGGAAAGTAGAGCCTTATTTCCATGTCTTTTTCATAAGAAAAGCGCAATCCTATTCACTGATTAAAATAGGTTTACACTTTATTGTAATTTATTCAGTGATCATTTTAAAGAATTGAATAGCTTGGCAACCTCTACCAGTATGCACTCCAACAACGCTCACTAATTTTATGATATCATGTTTTGCATTTGGAAAAGCCGCTTTCACTTTTTCCATATAGACATTGGCGCCTTTTTCATCATCTGCATGTGCAATTGTAATAGAATAAGTGTCATCCACACGTTGTTTCTTCATGATTTCGATGACTGTATCCATTGCTTTATGCATCGTACGCACCTTATCCACAACATCTATTTTTCCATTTGTTTCTTTGTTTATTTTTAAAATAGGTTTAATTTTTAAGAGACCACCAAGAGTTGCCGCTAGTGGAGTTAAACGCCCTCCTCTTTTTAAATGTTGTAAATCATCTGGCAACAACAAAGTATTCGTAGATTCTACCACTCTTTCTAATACCTCTTTTATTTGAGAAAGATCTTTTCCCTCTTCATATAGTTTCTTAGCTGTACGAATCATATATTCTTGTACAATTGCAGTTACATGACAATCCACATATTCAAATGGAATCCCTATCGTATCTGCACTTAGCTTCATCGCATTGATTGTACCACTCAATCCTGTGCAAATTGGTACAGCAAAGATCATCTCATAGCCATCTTCTTTTATTTTTGTAAACAATTCCTCAATCATGCCAAGGGATGGAAGTGATGTTGATAACATCTTCCCTTCTTGCATCAATTGATATATTTTATCTAGACTTAATTCTTCTAAATCTTGATAGTTTTTATGGTCATAGCTTACTTGTAATGGAACACTAAAGATGCCTGCCTGTTTCATTTCTTCTACGGTTTTTCCAGTACCGCTATCTGTCACAAAAGCAATTTTCATAATGAATTCCTCCCATTTTTTTTATTATACCTTATTTTCCAAAAAAAAGACATCAGCTTGCGCCGATATCTTTGATTTTATGCACCTTTTACTTTACGAATATATTGAATTCCTAGGCAACCTAATCCTGTATGTGCCGAGATAACTGCCCCAATCAAACCGAATGTCATATGTAATCCTGGGAATGTATCTTCCATTTGTTCTTTTAGCTTTTGCCCTTCGATTGGCGCTCCACTATGAAGAACAGTTAACATATAATCATCATTTAATCCAGCAGCCACAAATGTATCAATTGCTTTTTGTTGTGCTTTTGACATCGTACGTACTTTATCAAACACATCTACCTTACCTTCACTTGTTTTATTCAATTGTAAGATTGGTTTGATTTTTAATAGTCCACCTAATGCCGCAGCTAAAGGCGTTAAACGACCACCGCGTTTTAAATGTTGTAGATCATCTGGCACAATCAATGTATTACTAGAGGCAACACTCTCTTCAAGACGAGCTACGATTTCTGTTGCTTCCAATCCTTGATCAACAAGTGCTTTTGCACATGTTACTAAGTAAGCTTCTATGTTACATGTAGAATAACATTCTACCATATGAATTGGTAATTCACACTGTTTTGCTGTTGCCTGCATAATAGATGCTGTAGATGATAATCCAGAAGTTAATGTAACTGCGATTACTTCATCATAGCCATCTTTCTTAAGTTGCATAAACAATTCTTCCATAAGCCCCATTGGAGGCATAGAAGTTGTTGGCATAGCGCCATTGCGTAAAGATTCGTATATTTCTTCAACGGTAATATTAACACCGTCTAAATACATGTTATCGTTTATAATAATCTGTAAAGGTAAAAAGTAAATTCCTTTGTCGAGTGCTTCTTGTTTTGTGAAACCACTACCACTATCTGTGACCACTGCGATTTTCATAAGATTCGCTCCTTTTTCTAATATGCTATATGTAACATTTTACACGTAATTTGTATAACTATACACAAATTATCCTGTATCATTATAACAATTTCTGTTTGAATGTCAAACAACACTGATTATACATACTATAACCTTACATCCCAATACAACACTTAGCTATTGATATCTATGCAAAATCATTACACTATAAGGCTGTAGTTCCACTTTATCCATAAGGATATCTTCACTACCTCCATTATTGTACAACAAGGTATACGGTTTGTGTAAATCATAAAAATACTTTTGTTGGCTTGGATTGAAACAAATCAGCATATCATGTGTTTCATCTTGGATACGATATAGTAAAACAACACAATTGATATCTTCAAAGCTTACATATCGTTCCACTTCTTCTTTTGTCTCGTAACGCAAGCATGCATACTTCTTACGAATCGCAATTAAATCCTTCGTAGCTTCTACGATACTTTGGTATTGGTTACGACGTTCATAATCTACATGATTAATTTCATCACTATCTTCATAGGTGTTTGCTTTTCCATGTTTTGTTCTAGAGAATTCTTGTCCACAGTGAAGAAATGGAACACCCTGTGCTAGTAAACAAGCCGCATTTAACATCTTTTGTATTTGTATACGTTCCTCTTTACTAGTTTCTTTACAACACTCTTTTAATTTATCCCAAGATGTCATATTATCATGACATTCTACATAGTTAATCGCATTTCTTGGATGGGAGAACATTGGCCCCATACCCTCATACGTACAACTTGCGCTCAGGACGTTTTTCATGATATCCAATAAATAGGTATCCCCAGAACAATATCCCTTCACACTGGCTTCATTTGTAGCCGTACGCCCTTTCACCACATCCCGAAAACGATCAGAGAAATGTCCTACTTGAGGCATCCTTGCTTGATTATCAATACTTGCTCGCTCATCACTATCCAGAAAACTTGGCATATTCCATCCTTCTCCATACACCATAAAATCAGGATTGATATTTCTACATTCACGTACAACTGCATTCATTGTATCAATATCTAGAATACCCATCAAATCAAAACGCATTCCATCGATGTGATATGTCTTCGTCAAAAAGACACAAGTATCCACGATAAACTTAGAACACATCTTCCTCTTGGAATCCATATCATTTCCACAGAATGTTCCATTTGAAAAGTCTCCATGTTCATTCATTTGGAAATAATAATTTGGCACAACCTTCTCAAAAGATGAAGTTTCTTTATCATATACATGATTAAACACAACATCTAAGTTCACACGTATGCCCGCTTTATGACATTGTTCCACAAGTCCAACAAATTCAAATATTCGATCATACGGATGAAAAGGATCACTACTAAAGCTTCCTTCGAATGTACGATATTGTACAGGGTCATACCCCCAGTTATAATGTAACTTTGGATAAATTTCATCCACACTTCCAAAATCCAATACAGGCATCAATTGTACATGTGTTATCCCAAGTGATTTTAAATATGTAAAACCTGTTTGTTTTTCAATCGTATCTTCATTCTCTTCCACAAACCCTTGAAACTTTCCTCTTTGACTAACTCCACATCCTCTTTGCATTGTAAAATCGCGTACACTTGCTTCATAGATGATTGCATCGCATACACTCTTCATAGCGGGTAAAGACGCATCTTTTACACGAATCTTTCGTAGGTCAACAATCGCGGAACGCTTGGTATTTTCTGTAGAGGCTATTCCATAAGGATCAATACTTTCTTCCCATTTTCCATTCACTCTTACATGATATACATAGGTCGCATGTTCTAAGTCTTCCTTCACTTCAAATCGAAATACACCTTGTTCACTTCTTATCATTTCATATGTCTTAACTACACCATTTTTCAACACTTCTAATTTTACACGGAATGCAGTTGGTGCCCAAAGTGCAAAACTGGTGGATGAATGATTGTATGTATACCCTAAATCATTTCCATCATAATAATATGTTTCATCAAAAAGAGCAGTCTTCACAATACCACTATATTGCAATATTGTAGCCCGCGCATGTTGATGTACAACTTCATATTCATTTCCCATAACAATATCTGAGCGTAATTTTAACGTGTACTTATTGTAATTGTTTGGAGTCGTTTCAATCGATTGAATACTTAATTCCATAATATTTCCTACATCATCGCGCAAATAAAAACGGTTACTTGCTCCATCGTAACTTAATTTTGACATATAAACGATAATTTTATGATAATCGTCTAAATATGCTTCATAATATTCTCTTTGTCTCATAATCTAACCACCTTGTTACTATTATACCAAATTTTATGATGTTTCGCTTATTCATGCGTGTATTTTATACGTTTATGTAACATAATTTTGCATTTTGTGTATTATTTTTTCAATATGATTCCCTTTTTTTGTATCAATTATTTTAAAATCAATAGAAATAGTCGAAAAATATGAGTATAACATAAGCATACTCAACTTTCCGACCATTTTCTAATCATGCACATACCAATTTATTTAATAAACTACAAATGTTCTAAATAATTTCTAATCTTCCATCTTAATTTAACAAACAAACGATTGGTATACTCACTATTCTTCACAAGCAATTGATATGTTTCAATGGATGAAATCGCCACAACAAAACATATAAAACCTATCGCAATCAATAAGAAGGATAATGCATACCAAGGACCAATAACATCCATTTGAATATAATCCCTCACTACCATAACAATAGGTATAAACCCTATTACTAACAACATGGCGCCAAAGAAAGCCAACACAATCAATTTGCGATGATGTTGATTGTATTCAATTGTAAGTTCTTTTAAGAACTGTGCATCAAACAACAATACTTCTCTACGAAATACCTTGTACTTTTGTACATCTTTTAGCGCACCCATAATTAGTATCGCCACACCAATTGCGATTAAGACTGCCATAGATATAATTCTTAGATTTTCTTGATTTTGAAAAATCACATACGGAACTCCTGATAAGATCACGAATCCAGCACCATATGATATTAACCCATTCAAACGTTTTTCGCTGTCTATAAATGCATATGCCATTTCTTTACTTACATAATAACCATTCATAGAGCTCTCTGTTTGTTCATCGTTATCTTTTAATAAATAATCCATAGAGACTTCAAAAATATTCCCCAACATGAGTAACTTCTTAGTATCTGGAAACCCTTGACCACTCTCCCATTTGCTAACTGCTTGGCGTGAAGTGTGCAATTGCTGTGACAATGCCTCTTGTGACATTCCTTTTTTTTCTTAACTTATATAGTTTTTCATGAAATTTCATAAGACTAATCCTCTTCTTTCTTTACTTGACTATATGGTATCAAAATCTATTGTTAAATTCTGTATACAAACGAATGCATTTTGTCAAATTTGAGTTGCAAACACGCACAAAACCCTTTTTTCTTACCATTTACACCTTATATTCTAAATTTACATGAAGAGGATGTATGCTAAATCTTGGTATCATTATTTCATAAAAAAGATGTCCTGAAGGACATTCCGAAAGATTAAATTTCGCCTGTAGATATAGTATACTATCTATAGGTGATTTTTTTGATTAAAGACTCTTCTGTTTTCGCAAAAAAAGAGATTGCTTCTAAACATAATCATTGTGATTCTTATCGTCCTGGTGAGAGTCATATTTCCATTGCTCATATCTTTTTTGAAAACCTACATAAGCTTACTTACCACTTCCATCTTTTCCCTGACTTAA